>JAFGTT010000009.1 GCA_016933955.1 Candidatus Zixiibacteriota bacterium | reverse complement strand
CAACGGTAACAACGCTATCAACATTCTTGATGCGACGTACCTGATCAACTACCTGTACAAGAGTGGTCCGGCGCCGAAATGCGGCACAACGGGAACCTGATAGGTTTATAGCAGGTTATACATAGGGAGCCGTTTATAAAACGGCTCCCCCATAAAAGAGAGGAAAATACTTATCGCTGTTATGAGGGGGCAAAAAATCTCTATAAATGATAAAGATTGTTTGAATTGGCGTTAGTTTGTCCGATAAGGAAAGTAAGATATTCAACAATGAATTATGGGTGGAAGGGTCCAATAGTTGCCGGATAAAAAATCAATCTATCTATGGAAATTGGAAATAAACGATTCAATATAAATTATGAAAGAATTCATTTGGTGGCTTCTAATATAAGTGTTTTGTGGGGTGTTTATGCTTAAAAGCAGGCTTGTTATGTTCTTCGGTTTCCTGATTACCTGTGTGTTCATACTCGGCGTAATTCCTGGTAATGCCGTTTATTACGAGGGAAAAGGCCAGTCAAAACCGGTACTTATGCCGGGACGCCTGCAGGTCCAGTTTGAATCCGATGTCAATATCAATAAACTGGCGACTTCATTTGATCGGGTCAGTTTCGGGATCAGTACTCTGGATCAGGCTCTGGAGAAAATTGGCGCTCGCGAGGCCAATCAGATATTTCCATGGCGGCAGGGCGCCGATGCCATTGTCGGCGATAATGACATGTCAAAATTTTTTGAGGTAATTTTCTCTGAGGATCTGGATATAAATCAGGTCATGGAGGAACTGCTTCAAAATCCTTATGTCCGTTCCGTCGACCCGGTTTATGCCCTGCCTCTGGCAGGCATCCAGCCGGATGATCCGGAGTTTTACCGCCAGTGGGGTATCAAAAAAATCAATGATACCACCGCCTGGCTGTATGAGAAGGGTTCCGATACGGCCAAGATCGCTATTGTGGATAGCGGCGTTCGCTTTAAGCACCCCGATCTTGAAAGCCATATCTGGGTAAATCCGGGTGAGGACAATGACAACGATCTGGTTGTTTATGACGACAGCCCGGCCGATTCCAATGGTGTCGACGATGATCTGAATGGCCGGGTCGACGATCTGATCGGCTATGACTTCTTCTCAGGTTTCAGCGGCCTGACCTGCTGGGAGGGAGAAGACTGCAATACTCCGGATAACAATCCCGATGATTTTAATGGACACGGCACCCACTGCGCCGGGATTGCGGCGGCCATTACTAACAATGCCTATGGCGTGGCCGGCGTTGCCGGAGGATGGGGCGGCGGCCTGGGAGCCTATACCGGACCGCGAATCATGTGTCTGCGGGCCGGAGGTTCAGCCGTTGATCCCGATTTCGGTTATGAGGCCGGCTATATCAATACCGCCAATGCCGCTTCGGCCATCGACTATGCCGCCCGTATGGGCGCCGATGTTATCAATTGCAGTTTCGGTTTCCCGAGTTATTCGGATGCCACCTTTACCGCCGCTCTCCAGAAGGCCGACAGCGCCGGGGCGGTCGTCATTCATGCCGCCGGTAATGAGAACTCGACCACGGGAGATTATTACGATACTCACACCATCGGAGGGAAAAAACTGGTGGTTTCGGTGGCCTGGACCAATTCCGATGATCGCAAAAACTCATCGTCGAATTACGGCAACTGGATTGATGTCTGTGCGCCGGGAACCAATATCTATTCGACCTATTCCGATCATTATGTATCCACCCTGGCCTACGCCAGCGGCACCTCGATGTCCGCTCCGCATGTGGCCGGTTTGGTCGCCCTGATTCGCTCCCACGATCCCGAATACCCGCGCGATGACATCATCGACCTGATTAAAGATAACTGCGACTCCATGCCCAACGAACCGCTCTGGGTTACCGGTTTTCTCGGCTTCGGCCGAATCAATGCCTACAATTGTCTCGACAGCATGGCTACCGCCGCTTTCAGCGCCGGACCGACTCTGATAGGCGAAGAGGGATTGACGGTTGATTTTACCGATGAATCACCCTATTCGCCCACTTCCTGGCTCTGGGATTTCGGCGATGGTAGCCCGACTTCATCTTTGCAGAATCCCAGCCATACCTATGATGATTATGGATTTTATACTGCCAGCCTGACTGTCGAGGATCAATTCGGAACCAATACCGAGGTTTTGAAAAACCTGGTTATGATTACCGCCGACACCATCAAGTTCGGATCGGCTTTTTCATCGGCAACCATCGGCAATCAATTTGTTATTCCGGTTTATATGAGTAATAAATTCCAGGCCAAAAACATCTATCTGCCCTTCCGGGTCCGCGAATCCAATGGTAATATCCCCAGCTACCTGACTCTTGATTCCATCTCCTGGGTTGGACTGAGAACCGAGTATTTTGAGCAGATTAAAAAACAATACTGGGATCAAACCGGAAAACGTTTTGTCGTCACCCTGAGATCCAATCTGACCGGGGGCTCGGAATATCTGGCTCCGGATACCGGCCTGATTTTAAATCTTCATTTCCAGATTACCGGCTCGGTGCCGACCAATGCCTCGATTTTTATCGAGGATACGACCTTATCCAGCTACAATCTCGAAATTCAGTCGATTATTAATAATTATAAACCGGTGATGGTTCCCGGTCATATCGAAATTGCCATCTGCGATCGCGGCGATGCCAACTGGGATACGATGATTAATATTCTCGATGTCACTTTTCTGATAAACTACCTCTATAAAGGCGGTCTGCCGCCGGTGGCGACCTATTGCGGCGATGCCAACGGCTCGGGGAATATTAATATTCTCGATGCCACTTACCTGATTGCCTATCTCTATACCGGAGGTCCGCCGCCGCCCTTATGAGATTGACAAAAAAAGCAGACTTTGCGGCCGGTTTGAATTTACTCAAATCGGCCGTTTTTTTTGTTGACTCGGGATTGTTCAAATAGTATAATCATATTCTAAATATATGGGGCAGTTGTGCCCACGGATAAAGCAGGTTACCGGGGAGGTGAGAGAAAGGATTCAAAAACAAATATTCGGCACCGGTTACCTGGGTTGGAAAATGAGACAGGAAAATTCCGCAGGGAAGCCATTGGAAGATAATTAAATTGTATCCGAAAGCATCATTTCTTTAAAAAAATATTGATCTTATTCGTCATTTGTATTGTTATAATAAATAAGGTAGATTGACTAAAATCGGAAAATAAACTTTATAATTAAAGAATAGGAGTTATCAATGAAACGTAGTTGGTTAACGCTCTTAGTAACCTCACTGTTTGTCCTTGCTTCCGTGCCGGCCTTTGCGGATGCACACTATAAGTTTGTCATTCCGGATACAACTGATGACGGCTATTTACTGGCCGGAAGTGATATCTCGGTGGATGTCTATGGTCTTAACGATGCTGCAGATCCCATTATTACCACAAGCTGGGATTTTCGGTTTCGGGGAACCGGCGATTTGACTACGATTACATACAGAGGTGTGGGAGCTGTGGATTTGCAGGACGCGCGAACCCTGGATGATCTGGGTCTGAATATGATCGATCTTTACAATGATTGGGCTGGCACTACAATCTGGGCCTTAATCAATCAATTCTTCGGTGTTAGCGTGGATGGATCTCTACCGGACACAATTAATTATACTACTACGGGTCTCTCTGGATGGGCCACCAATGCCGAACCGGTTCACTACATTTCTTTCGCTCTTTCTCTACCGGCAAATGATACCGGAACCTTTTGCATAGATTCGGTAACGACTATTCCGGATGTGGATCCGCCGGGAAAATTCGACTGGCTGTTCGAAGTTAATGCTCATTTCAGGCTGGAAGAAACCGATCCGGTTAGCTACTGCTGGACAGTGGTCAAGCCGACCGATGTCAAGGAAGTTGAATCAAGCCTGCTCCCGACCGAATTCGAACTGGGCCAGAATTATCCCAACCCGTTTAACCCGAATACCAATATCCAGTTTGCCGTACCGAAAAAATCCCATGTGAATATTTCGATCTATAATATCCTCGGACAAAAAATCGCCGGTCTGGTTGACGATGAATACGCTCCGGGTTACTATGTCACCGATTGGAACGGTACTTCCGAAAATGGAACCGCGGTAGCCTCGGGTATCTATTTCTACAAAATCGAAGCCGATAATTTTAAAAGCACCAAGAAGCTGATGCTTCTACGCTAAAAAATTCGGATAAATATAACCCCCTGTCAACCGGCAGGGGGTTTTTTTATGTCATTGATATTCTGATTCATTCCCGGAACACTTTTAGTTATTTCCCGTGTTGGTGTAAGTTACTGTCTAATAATATCTTATTGATCGTAAAAGATTTTTTGTTGGACAACTCAGTCCCGGATAATTACACAATATAAATAACCTATTGAATAACTTTGTCTTATACGGTATTAATTTTATTTTTACGTATTGCCGACAGGAATCAGAGGAATTGAAAAGAAATCTTGTTGACTTGTTGCTCTATTTTACTTAAGATTCATACTGTGAAAGCATTGGGCTGTATTTCCGTAATTCTTTGAATAATAAGGTGTTATATGCTTGGAGTCGCTGACAACAAATTTACCATCGGAAAGGAAGTCTATTATCCGTTCTCGGTTGAGATGCATTATTTCCGCGTTAATAAGCGTTACTGGTCGATTTGTTTCGAAAGGATTAAAAAAGCCGGTTTCCGGATATTATCAACTTCTGTTCCATGGAATTTGCATCAGGACAATAACAAGGACATTGATTTCACCGGTTATAACGATTCCCGTAAAGACCTGGTTGTTTTTTTGGAATTAGTCCGTGAATTCGGCTTCAAGGTCATTCTTCGTCCCGGACCATGGATTAATGCCCAGTGGCCTAATGGCGGTTTTCCGCAGTTTTTATACAGCGATCTTAAAATCTTTGCCCGCGACTCCAGGGGGCAGGAACTGAAGCTCAAAAATGATGCCGGGGTTGAAGGTGGGTATTTGCCGAGCTATTTACACCCCCATTATCATCATTTTCTGAGGAATTATTTCAAAACCTTCATTGAGACCACCAAGAATTATATCCATCCTCGTGGCCCGATTTTCATGGTGGAACTGGATTATGAAACATCATTTGGCCGCTATCTGGATCCCGCCTCGGCCGATTATAATATCGATGTGGTGGCCAAATTTTACCCCGGTTTTCTGGCCTCCCGCTATGAAGACATAAAAAAGTTAAACCAGATCTACCGGATGAAGGCTGAGAATTTTGAGCAGGTTGAGCCGCCGCGAGAATTCAGCGAAATCGACATCCGCGACTTACCGCGCATATTCGACTGGTTCCGTTTCCGGGAATTCATGCTGAAATCATACTTATCTATTCTCGAAGATATCTTCAAGTCATACACGGTGGAACCGCTCTTTTTCCGGTCTTTGTATTTTCGACCGGGTGATTTTTTGCCGGCCTTTAATTTACGTTCACCCGACCGGGATCTGCTTCTGGGTGCCAATATTATGCCCGAGGGAACCTATTTTGATCTGGTTCAGAAAGGCCGTTACCTGCGCGGGGAGTATAATTTCGGCTGGGCCTCATCGTTTATTTCCGGGAAATCGGCAACCGAACAAGAACTGAGACTCACCAAACCGGCCTACCCGGACGGTTTGCGGCGGTTTTATATGGTGGCCGGTTTGATCGGCGGTCTCAATGGTTTCAACCATTACATGTTTGTCGATCGGGATCACTGGTATGGTGCTCCGCTGGCCAATGACGGTACCATTACCAACGGCTACGAAGTTATTCGCCGGTTTAACGGGGCAATAATGGATCTCAAGCTCAGTGAACTGGAACGATACTGCAAAATATGCATCATCGGTAACCGTCATTACCAGTGGATCCGGCTCCTGGATCGTCCCAAACAGTTTACCTATATCGAGTCGTTGCTCCGCGATTCCATCAGCGGTGTCTGTCGCGATTTGATGAAATTGAAACTGGACTATGATATCCGGGAGAGTCTTGATATTGACCAGTTGAAAAATTATAACCTGGTAATTATTCCCACTGCCGAATTCATGCCTGCGGCTCAGCAGGAAGCCATTGTCGAGCTTCTCAAGAAAGGCATCAATGTGGTTTTATGCGGCTTGATGCCGAAGTATGACGAGGAATTCCGGGACTGCCAGATTCTCAGCCGGCATTTGCGTATCAAAACTGCGCTCGGAGGCGGAATCGATCTGGTCAAGCTTTCCAAAAATTCCGCGAATCAGTTTACCACCGGATATTATGGGCATATTCTATCGACCGACAACAAGGTCAAGAAACTGGCCCGGATAAGCAAAAAAACCATTGGCGCCGCTTCATCGAAATACAAGGGAACCCTGTATCTCTTTACCTATAATCTCGGATCCAGCAGTGATCATAACAAAATGATCTTTCTGGAAGGCCTTCTGGCGGAATGCGGAATTGTCCCTTTCATGTATTGCTCCGATCCATCGGTCGATATGGCCGTTCTCAAGGCCGGCAAGAAGGCCATTCTATACCTGGTAACACCGCCCGCCGGTGAACTCTCATCCATGGCCGACACCTCCAGCCGGCAAGTCATAATCCGGATGGATTTGCGGAAGATCGGTATATCCTCGGCCAAATTGAAAATGACCGATTTGATGGTCGGCGAAGAGGGGCAGGCGACCGTGCTCACTTCGGACAATCTCCGGAAGGGTTTTGAAATAAACGTTGATTTCCCCGATGGCAAGATTTTCCTGATAGAAAAGAAATAATCCAATCACCCCAATTTCAGGGTATTTTCCGCCATGTACGAATATTTAAAAAAATCCATAGCTGTGGCCGGATTGATCTTTCTTCCGGCCTTATTGCTGTTCAATTGCGGTTCTGTCAAAGTTGAGACGCTCTACGAAAACGGGGGAGTGGCGTCTACCTCACCGATCGCCGCCGAAATCGGTCTGAAAATCCTTGAGGATGGGGGCAATGCCGTCGATGCGGCGGTGGCGGTCGGATTTGCTCTGGCTGTATGCTATCCCGAAGCCGGCAATATCGGCGGCGGCGGTTTTGCTCTGGTATATTCCGAGGATGATAAAACTGTCGAGGCCCTTGATTTTCGCGAGAAAGCCCCCTCGGCCGCCGGACGGGATATGTATCTTGACGATAGCGGCCTGGTGATACCCGGAAGTTCGTTGCTCGGGGCAAAAGCCGCCGGGGTTCCGGGGACGGTCGCCGGAATGTTTGAACTCTGGCGTCGCTATGGTACACGTGATTGGTATGAATTGCTTCAACCCGCTATCGTTCTGGCGGATACCGGATTCATAGTAAGCGATTATATTGCCCGCTCGATGGCCGAGCAAAAAGACTCGCTGGCCATTTTTCACGAAACCGGGATGATATTTCATCCGGACGGTCGTAAGCTGTTATCAGGCGACAGATTCATTCAAAAGGACCTGTCGGAGACTCTCGAACGAATTGCCCTCGATACATTAGACGGCTTTTATTCAGGCCGGACGGCCGAATTAATAGCCGCCTCCATGACCAAAAACGGCGGCCTGATCAGTCTTGAAGACCTGCAAAGTTATAATCCCGCCTGGAGGACCCCGATTCATTTTACTTTTGATTCACTGGATATTTATTCCATGCCGCCGCCATCCTCCGGCGGAGTCATCCTGGGCGAGATTCTGAAAATTCTGGAGCCGTTTGACCTGGCTCTCTATGGAGTCGGCTCGGCCGAATATATTCATCTGACCGCCGAAGCCTGCCGTCTGGCCTATGCCGATCGGGCAGTCCATTTGTGTGACCCCGAATTCACCGAAAACCCGATCACCGAATTACTTGATTCGGCTTATCTGGAATCACGGTGCAGGCTGATTGATCCTCATCTGGCCGGGAATTCCTCCAAGATCGGTTCCGGTTTACCTGAGAAGGCCGCCGAATCGGAATCGACCACCCATTACTGCATCGCCGACAGATTCGGCAATGTGGTCAGTTTGACCTACACGCTTAATACTTCCTTCGGCTCAAAGCTGGTAGTTGAAGGAGCGGGTTTTCTTTTAAACAATGAGATGGATGATTTTTCCATCAAACCGGGAGTAGCCAATGTCTATGGGCTGGTCGGGGGGCGAAGCAATGAAATAGCGCCCGGGAAACGCATGTTGTCGTCCATGACTCCTACCATCGTATTATACCGGGGAAAACCATGTTTGGCATTGGGGTCCCCGGGCGGTTCGAAAATAATAACCACCGTGGCTCAGGCCCTGATTGATTTTGACCGCTTCGGTATGAATCTGCAAGATATTGTCACCCAACCGCGTTTTCACCACCAGTGGCTTCCCGATACCCTGTTTCTGGAAACCGGGGGGTTCGATATCAATATCAAACAGGACCTCATTTCCCGCGGCCATATGATTTATGAAAGAAGCCGTTACGGCGATTTGCAGATAATCAGTATTAACAACGATAGGTTGATCACCGGAGCTTCCGATCCCCGGCATGAAGGCGTTTTCAGGGGTTATTGATTTATTTTAAGCCATTTAAACCTTTTGCGGTTTGTCGGAAGTGATCCCGGCCATGGCCACCCGGCATTTCCGGTTGAGAGATAGATGGCCCGCTACCGCGGCGCCGGTCCCTGCTATAAAAGTCAGAACATAGATAACAGTGCCGATCATCGGGATCTGGAAGACGATTGTCATCAGAAGCAGTCCGATTAATAATTCCCATCCCATCGCAATTTTCCGGCCTCTGGCCAGCAAACGAAAAACCAGCCGCCCAATCACAATGCTGACATAAATCTTGCCGACATAGAAGAGAAACACCCCCATCGCCATCAGGATGATTGCCAGCGGTATCCCGATTACCAGGACCATAAGTATTAGCGCCCCTACAGTAAATATCAGAAAAGCGAGAATACCGACAGCCAGCGAATACCAGAAACGCTTCTCGATGAATTCCGATGATTCGCGGGTATGATTATTGAACATGAGAATCAGCCCGAATCCGGTTATCAGTGCCATGAAAAATAATATAAACCGACTCAGTCTTGACAGAATATTCAGTCCATTTTCCGAATCCGGCTTGCGCTCTTTTTCTTCCCAGTAAATCTTTCCCTCAATAACGGCTTCCGGCGAGATATCGGCTTCAAGCGTTGATGTATAATCAAGATTTCCCTTTATAACTGCTGAAGAAAGAATGATTACATCCTGAGCCTCAATATGAACATCGCCCTCTATTACCCCGGATATTCTGACTGCATCGGCATTGATGTCGACATTTCCCTTAATATTGCCGTCGATTCGAATGTTTTCCCCGGCGAAATTAAGATCGCGCATAATAACGGCTTTATCCCCGATAATCAAATCCTTGCAGAAAGCCACGACATTGGATCCTGCCTGGCCTAAAATTTCACCCTCATAGGCAAACAACCGAACCGTTCTTTCGGTTTTACCTCCGATATAGGACCGGTAAGCAAACACATTGACATTTCCATTAATTTCACCGTCGGTATCGATTTCGTAGCAAAAAGCTGACAGGTCGCCGTTCACCACCCCGTAGATTTCGACGAAATCTCCGACGGAATAAGCATCATCGTCAATCATCTCGTTTTTTGAAACCAGATTGCCGCTGCTGGAAAGAAACCTGGAAGCCAACGTCAGGGAAGGAAGACCGACAAACAGAATTAAAAAAAGAAATATCGAACAGGCCCTGATATGCCTTTTTCTAAAGCTTTTCAAACCGGTTTTCATACTTAAAGATACGTTAAACCTAAGGCGATGTTCCATTATCCGAACTGCTGAAAAATGTTGCTAAATCTTATAATGATAATTATTATGTGTTATTATTGATAGCGATGCAATAAAAAACTGCCGTGAATATACTTACACTATTTCTTATTGCTCTTGTCTGTTTTATAATCGGTTATCGTTTCTATGCCCGTTTTATTGCCTCGCGGATGGGTGAGGATATTTCCCGCATTACTCCGGCCGTGGAAAAAAATGATGGCGTCGATTTCGTCCCAACCCGGACCCCGGTTCTTTTTGCCCATCACTATGCCACTATCGCCGGAGCGGGGCCGATTATCGGACCGACCATGGGAATTCTATATGGTATCGGACCGGTCTGGCTCTGGATCGTAATCGGCGGAATATTTTTCGGGGCGGTCCATGATTTTTCCGCCCTTTTTGCCTCAATTCGCGAAAAAGGCAGTTCAATGGCCGAAATTGCCCGTAAGGCACTGGGAGAAAAAGGCTTTGTTCTGTTTATCGCATTTACCGCCATCATGCTGATCCTGGTCACCTCCGCCTTTCTTTCACTAACCGCCATATCCCTGACGTCGGTCTGGCCAATTGACAAACTTGGTCTGGAATCCGGGCAAACACTTTTACATACCAGGGTTGTCGATGGTCATCAAATGGGCGTGATTGGCGGTATTGCATCGACATCCGTTATTATAATTACTTGTTTCTCTCCATTTCTGGGATTTTTGATTTTCAAAAAGTCCCTTAACACCTTGCTATCCTTTGTCCTGGCTATCTTTGTTTGCTTTATTTCAATCTATATTGGTTTTAAGATCCCGGTCAGTATGTCCGGTTTGACCTGGATGATTATACTTTCCATCTATGTCACCATCGCGTCCGGACTGCCGGTCTGGATGGTTTTGCAACCCCGCGATTTTATCAATGTCCAGATTCTTTATGCCGGTCTGGGAATAATTATGCTGTCGGTCATAATCGGAGGCTTGAGCGGCATCTCGACTGCCATGCCGATATTTAATCTGGCCCAGGGAAACCAACATATGGGCCCGGTCTGGCCGATGCTGATGATTATTATCGCCTGCGGGGCAATATCCGGCTTTCATGCCCTTGTGGCCGGGGGAACGTCGTCGAAACAACTGGCCCGGGAGGGCGACGCCAAAATGGTCGGATACGGCGGCATGATTCTGGAATCAGTCCTGGCCATCCTGGTTATCCTGACTATCGCTTCCTCCCTGAGTTCAACCGATTACCTTGCCATAACCTGGCCGATTGAGGGGAAAGGCAACCCGATTCTGGCCTACGCCCTCGGAGTTGGTCATTTGATGAATAATTCCCTGGGTGTCCCAACTGCCTATGGGTCTATTATCGGAATCCTTATGGTTGAAGGCTTTGTCGTTACCACGCTTGATTCCGCCGTCAGGCTTAATCGCTATATTTTCGAGGAAATGTGGCGACGGATGTTTAATCCCGTCCCGCCAATTCTTCGGCATTACTGGTTTAATTCCGGACTCGCCGTGGTCTTTATGTTTGTCCTGGCGGTATCCAACGGCTATCAACTAATCTGGCCGGTTTTCGGAGCCAGCAATCAGCTCCTCGCCGCCCTGACCCTGATTGCGGTTACGGTCTGGCTGAACATGGCCGGAAGGAAAAGCTGGTTTACGCTGATTCCCGCGGTTATTATGGTAGTAACTACCATCGCCGCCCTGATTTATTATCTCTTTGCCGAATATATTCCCGGTGTTAATGTTATTCTCATTATCACTGATATTGTTTTATTGATTCTTTCGTTCGGGGTTATTACCCAGTCAATTAAAAAGGTTCTCCGGCTTTCACACGATCGCAGAACCCCGGCCATTTCTTCATAATCTATTTGGCGGCAATAAATAAACCTGATAATCTGCCGATAATTCCAGAGAGCATCGGTAATAGGGCTCTTTATAAGAATTATGCGGATATTTCAGGACAAAGGGCGGACCATTCTCCCCAGCGTGGATTTTATTTTTCTAATTTCACGTCTTTTGACCATTTTTGGTTCGACCTGGTTTGTCATCAGTTCCGGACACAGTATCGAAGAATACACCTCGGTCAGCATCCTGGCTTTAGCCTATCTGATAACGCTCTATATTTTCTGGCGCCTGATTCGTCTTGGAAATCATGATATGCAAAAGCCTTATCTGGCTATTATGGTTTTTGAGATTGTCTTTATATCGATGATGATAAAAATTACCGGTGGGATACAATCCGATTTTTACCTTCTATACTACCTGACAGCCACCTTTACCGCTTACCTGATGACTATGCGGGCGACCCTGGTTTTGGCGGGGATTCTGTCAATTACATATCTGGTCGTGATCCAACGGGATATAACGATTGATAACGGTGTTGATCTATTCCTGAGAATTGGTTTAATCTGGTCTTTCCCGCTGGCCGTAGCATATGTTTCTGCCCATGTCCACCGCTCGGAGCAGCGTTTGCTCAAGCTGTTCGATACCTTGAACCAGAGGACCTCGGAACTCGAAAAATCACAGGCCAACCTGGAAATGATCTACGAAAACTCGAGAATTCTAGCCGGGATTCTTGATGTTGACGAAGTTATCGAAAATGTCATGAATATCACCGGTAAATTGCTGGCTTACCCGGCCAGCGGCTTGATCCTGATGGGTCATGGCGATAACCTGATATATCGAGGACGAAATATCAGTGGTCAGAATAATTTCCATCTTAAAGCCGTTGATGACCAGAAAGCCCAGCTGATCAATCGGGTGGCCAAACAGCCCGAACCACTGATAGTCATGAATATTGCCGGTCGCACCGATTATCCACCCTTGCGGATGAATACCTGTTCGGTAATGCTGGTTCCCATGGTGACGCACGGGAACATCAACGGGGTCCTGCTGGCGGAATCTCCACAGGAAGGTGCTTTCACCGAAAAAGATCTAAAAATCCTTTCGGTCGTCGCCCGGTCGGCCGGGATGGCTCTCGAAAATGCCACCCTCCATCGAAGGATGGAGGAACTGACTATTACCGATGAATTAACCGGTATCTATAACTATCGCTACTTCACCATGAAACTCAAAGAAGAACAGCGGCGAGCCTCGCGTTACGGATTGCCGCTCTCGATGATTATGCTGGACATTGACTGGTTTAAGAATTTTAATGATAATTACGGCCATGAAGTCGGCAATATCGTTCTGAAGGGTATTACCGGCGTCGTTAAAAAATGTATAAGAGATGTTGATGTGTTTGCCCGTTATGGTGGAGAGGAATTCGTAATTATATTGCCGCAGACGCCACAGGATGAGGTGGTAAAAATCGGGGAACGTATCCGGCAGCAGATTGAAACCACCGTTTTTGGGGGTGGAGATATTCCCGAACTGAAGGTTACGATCTCGGCCGGTGTCAGTTCGTTCCCGGAAAACGGCAAACCCAACGAGGAACTTCTGTCGCTGGTGGACCAGGCCCTGTATCGGGCCAAAGGCTCCGGCAAAAATACAGTGTGCGTGATTTAAATGATTGAACGGATCGGACAGCTTTTCATTACCGGTTTCGAAGGTATTACGCCCTCGGAAGAATTTCTGAAGAAACTCGCTTCGGAAAATATAGGCGGTATTATCCTTTTTGAAGAGCAGTGCAATCCTCATAAAAGCGCCGAAGAAAGTATCAAGAAAATCGCCTCGATTTCCAATGAAATACCGTTTGTAGCGGTTGATCAGGAAGGCGGTCGGGTTTGCCGCTTCCGGGGTGCTCCGGCTGAGTTCAAATCTCCGGCCGAATTCGGCCGCAAAAACGACCGCAGGCTCTACGAAGAGCAATTGAGCCGGTCGGTCTATTATATTCGATCCCTGGGTGTCAATCTCCTTCTGGCCCCGGTGGCCGATATCGGCCTGAAACAGGAAAACCAGTGTCTTAAAGGCCGCACTTTCGGCAAAACCCCGGCCCGGGTGATGCCATTTGTGGAATTGGCCGTAAGAATTATTCATAAAGCTGGACTCCTGACATGCCTGAAGCATTTCCCCGGTTTCGGCGCGGCGATCGATGATCCCCATAAGATGGTATCGCAAGCCGACTATGATCTCCAGATCTTTCTTAACCGGGAAGCCCTGCCCTTTAAGGCCGGGATCGACAGCGGGGCCGATATGGTTATGACGACTCATCTGCTTCTCCCCCGGCTGGATCATCGGATCGCGACCGAGTCCGAAATTATCTTGAATTTGCTCCTTCGGGAAAAATTGAATTTCGATGGAATTGCCATAACCGATGATTTGCTGATGGCGGGAGCTGACAGTATAGGAAACTTCGGCGAGCGAGCCCTGCGGGCCTTCAATGCCGGACATGATATTCTCCTTTTCGGCCGAAATCATCGGGCGGCCTTCGAAGCTGTGGCCTATTTCAAGGAGGAATACAAAAAAGGTAACATTGATGATGATCGGTTGAGTATCTCATTGGACAGGATATCCGGAATCAAGTCGAAACTGACCGCTTCCGTGATATTGTAATTATGCTGGATAAAGTATTCAGGAAGAAAAATCTGGTCGTCGTCGGTCTCAACGCCGGAACCTCGGCCGATGGTCTTGATCTGGCGGCCGCACGAATAAATTTTCAGTCTGTCCACCCGGGAATCAAATATATCACCGGGCAATCGGTATCTTACCCGACAGTTCTCCGCAGTATGGTCGATGATGCCATCAACAACCGTCTGAGGTCTCTTGATGAGTATATTTATCTCGATCGCCGTCTCGGTATCTTTTACGGTGAGCAGGCCTCTCGATTCTGCCGTAGCCTGATAAAATCCGGAATCAAACCGGATTTGCTCGGGTCCCACGGTCAGACCGTCCGGCATCTGCCGGGCCAGGTGAAAATCGGCCGCCGGATGGAAAGCGGGACCCTTCAGCCGGGTCACCCGGAATCGATTGCCGGGCGATGCGGGCTACCGGTGGTGGCTGATTTCCGGCAGGCAGATATCGCCGCCGGAGGCGAAGGGGCCCCGATTACATCTTATGCCATGTGGCTGTTATTCGGCAACAGCAGTCATCACCGCCTGATGCTCAATATCGGGGGGATTGCCAATTATTTCCTTTTCCCGGCCGGGGATAAAGCCGTGAAAATGATGGCGGCCGATTGCGGCCCAGGTAATTCGCTTCTTGATATTATCACCCGCAAGTTTTTCAACCGAATGTTCGATCAAGGCGGCCGGCTGGCGGCTCGCGGTGTCCCCTCGAGAAGACTGCTTCTGGCGTTGATGGCCGATAATTTTCTGAAAGGTAAATACGGACCCTCGACCGGACGGGAGCGGTTCGGTGAGCAGTTCGCCCGAAAAATTATCGGGATGGCCGCCGACCTGAAATTGAATAAACATGATATCCTGGCTACGACCACCGAATTGACCGCCGCGGCCATTGCCCGTACATTGAAGAAATTTCCGCGCAAATATGGTTTGAATGAATTTTACCTGTTCGGCGGCGGGATGAAAAATCCTTATCTGATTGAACGCTTGAAATTTTATTTCCCGGGGATCAGTTTTATTTCGGTTGACAGATTGGGTTTCAACCCGGATTATTTGGAGGCCGTTTGTTATGCGGTTATGGGTGGCCTGGCAGTAAAGGGAATTCCGTCCGGTTTGCCCCATATTACCGGGGCTCGAAAAACGTCCATGGCCGGACGCATTGTACAACCGACTCAAGGATAGGAGTCTATGAAGATTGAATCATCACCAGCCATAAACAAACTGATCCGGCCTTTTATCTATTCCGGGACCGTAATTTTATTGATAGTTATTGTCTGGGGATGTGCCGCGGTTCCCCAGCTTAAAGAGACTCCCGAAGCCACCTATGTCAGATTGCCGTTTGTCCGCATCCTCCTCAACGACAGCCGTCCGGAATTTACGATCTCGGGTAATCATGCCATTTCGCTGGAATGTATCCGCGACGACCGGAGTGTCGTTTATTATGCCTCGAAGCCGATTACTGTCAGCCAGGATAACGGTCTTATTACGATTTCAATGCGGACCGGGCGGATCGGCGACAGGTACAATGAAATCATCGTCACCCCGCGGGACAAGAACGGGCTTCTGGAATATGACCGTAAAAGTTACCGGGGGATGTTTAAGATCATGACCCGCGGTGTCAATCTGCAAATAGTCAATTATGTCCATATGGATGACTATCTCAAGGGTGTCGTCCCGCCGGAAATCGGTAATGTCGGCGAGGATGAATACGAGGCTATCAAGGCCCAGGCGGTGGCCGCCCGCACCTACTCCATGAGTCATCTGGCGCAATATCCCGATAAACCGTACGATATGAAATCGGATGTATCTGATCAGGTCTATAATGGGGTCGAGGTTGAAAAAGAGATTGTTTCCAAAGCTATCGATGATACCAGGGGATGTGTGATAAAGTACCGTGACAAATTGATAAACGCCTATTACCATTCCACCTGCGGCGGAAATACCGATGATATCGATGAAGTCTGGGATAAACCCTCCGAACCATACCTGCGCGCGGTGGCCGACAGCGGTTACTGCTCCTGGTCGAAATATTATCACTGGCGGGAATCCTATACCGCCAGGCAACTGCAGATGCGTATCGAGCATTACCTGTCCTCGGACCGCGGCCGCGAAATTCATATCGGGGATATTACCGATATGTATGTCAAAGGACGTACTGCCGGTGGACGAGTCGCGGAATTGACGGTCCAGGCCACCGACGGCAGTTATACTTTCGGGGCTGACCGTCTTCGCTGGGTGTTTCTCCGCTCCTCGAACCCGGAATTGATTCTGCAATCGGCTCGTTTTGAGATCGAGACCAAGCATGATGCCAACGGTCTTCTGACCCGGGCCGATTTTATCGGCGGCGGTTACGGTCATGGGGTGGGGATGTGTCAATGCGGCGCGATCGGAATGGCCCGCCAGGGCAAAAAATTCGACCAGATTCTGAAGTTTTACTACACCAGCGTGGATATCACCAAGATATACTGATCGCGACAAATTCCGGCCCGACAATAAAATACAGAATTCGGTGAATTTGTCATTGTATGAATTCCAGATTTCGCCTATATTGAAATACAAACTGCTTGGATAATCGAATCAGTTGGGAGGGGTCATTAAACCATCGTTTCAATTGTGACTGATGACTCTTAACTGCTTTCGGAGGTTCCGGCGCCGAACCGCCTGTAAAATTATTTACGGGGACGCCCCGTTGGCATCCCCTTTTCCATGAGTATGCATCCGCAAATGAAAGCCATTATCCTCAATTCCCGGCAAAGTTCACGACCCATCGGAACCGATCCGTGGATTCAATGCACCCGGCAGGCGGCCAACGAGGCCGCCTCACGCGGATATACCCTTCTCAATTCCGTCGGGATGAACAGCTGGGAAATCGGCCTCTCCCTATCCCTGGAATTAAGATTGCCAATAAGATTAATAGTCCCCCTTGACAAAAGCCGAGAGCCCGAAGAAATAAAGAAATATTATATAGAGCAATTCGACCTGAGCCGGTCAAATATCGAATGGTTGTTTCTTGAATCCAAAAGTCGCGGCGACCACAGGCAATTGTTCCCGCAGGAACGCGATCGGATAATAATTAATGAGGCCGATATTATCTATCCGGTTTCAATTCGCCCCGGCGGAAATCTGGAAGAACTTATCAATAAAGCTTCCGGAACGGGAAAGAAAATTGTCACCCGGTTTCAGGTTCCGTACGCCGACAAACATCACCCATGCAACTCCGGGCCGAATCTGAAACAACTCGATCCAACCATTGATACAAAACTGCCGGGATTTTTAATCCATTGGACCCGCGGCGTCACCGGTCCTTGGCCGGGCGAGCGATATATCGATTATTATCGCGCCATAACCGGCAGTAATCATCATTATCCTCGAAACGCTCTTGAGACATTACTTCGGATTCTTCGGGAACAAAGACTTCGGGCTTCTTCCCGTCATCAACGCGCCGGAATAGAGGCGGTTTCCTTTTCGTCACTTCCCCCGACCGCCGCCGCCGGTTTGATGAAATGGCGGGCCCGCTATTCCGAGATGACTTTTGAACCATACGGTCTTGCCTTCGACGGCAATTTTGCCGGGACAATCGGAATACGAAAGGTTTTTTATGGTTCCTCCGAGATGTGCCGCTATCTCGATAACAATGACAAACCCTATTATCAAAATATCGGGACTATTGGAAACTGGATGCCGGAGAAGGAATATCGGCATATCGGTGATATTGATCTGACCTGCCTTCCCCGCGACAGAATGGCTTTTATTGTCCGGAAGAAGGAAGAAATCGCGTCGGTAAAAAGCTTGTTCAATGGTCCGGTTTTAAATCTTGAGAAATAGTTGACGGACTGCCCGGTTTAAATGAAAAAATGATTTCTATAAATCGATTAAAAAAAATTGAACGGAATACAAATTAACGGGTATTGATATCTTCCAGTAATTTCAAATATCGGTCAGCCCACTTTTCACGGGAATAATACTTGCTGACGAATTCGTGGTACTTCTTTCCGATTCCCTCACCATCGATTTTTTGATCATGCAAGTCCCGGATGATTCCGGCCAGTTGTTCCGGATTGTTCGATGAGAATGTCAAAGCGCCTCCGGCCCGATTCAATAACTTGCTGGTTTCACCGTCCTGCAAACCGAAAGCAATCGGCCGCCCGGCCGCCATATATTCGAAAATCTTGCTTGGCAATGCGGCTTTGGCCACCGGGACATCTTTCAGGCATTCCACCAGGACATCACCGGCCTTGAGATAATACGGAATCTCCTCCAGCGGCTGTAAACCCACAAATGATATATTGGTCAGGTTGTACTGCCCTGCCAGCGTTTCCAATGACGCCCGTTTCTGACCGTCTCCGACAAATACGAAATGATAATGCTTATTGTCCGCAAGCAACCTAGCCGATTCCACTATTGACTCCAGTGGTCGCACCCATCCCAGCGTCCCGCTGAATAATATCAAATACTTGTTTTCCCAACCGTGCTTTTTTCTGATTCCGTTGGAATGACTGCTGATAAAATCGTTGCCGACCCCGGATTTAACTGTTGTCAATTTGCGCCTCGGGATACCTTCCTGATATATTATATCCTCAATTCCATGAGTGGCGCAGGCAATATGATCCGCGCGACGATAAATAAATCGCATCATTTTCCTGATGGCGTTGGTAAACGCCGATTTTTTCAGGTTGCCGAATTGCTCACCCGATTCCGGCTGAATATCACGAATCTCGAGAACATATTTCGCCCGTCGTATTCGGCTTAAGAGGTAGCCGATAACCGCCGATGTTACCGGGGGGGATGAGGCCAGGATCAGATCAAATTTGCCTCGAATGCGGAAACTGTTAATGAGGGTTGATATCAAAAATGTCACAAAACCCAGCATCCGTTTTTTGGGCTGAGCATTCGAAGCCGGCAGAACATAGGATCGGCAGATATCAATCCCGTTGATCATTTCCCGATGAAAGAATTTTCCACGATAACCGTCCGGCACAACCCCATCAGGATAATTGGGGATAGCTGTCAACACCGTAATTTCATGTCCATTATCCTTAAAATGGTTGGCAAATTCAAAAAGCCGCCTGACGGCGCCTTTTTCCGGTGGAAAATGTTGTGTGACAAGCAGTATTTTCATACTCAATCTGCGTAATTTAAACGGCTAATCTACTATTCCGAACCCGAAAACGCAATATAAAAAATAAGTGACGACTCAATCCTCAGGGTTAAAAAGGCCAAAAACAATCAAATCTGAACCAATTTCTCCTATTTGCCGTAATTAAACTACTGCCTTATTTTAATCGGACGCATATGCCTAGGGAATTAACAAAAAGATTTTGATAAGTCGGGGTTTATTAGGTGGAATTCCTTTTGTCAAATCACTCCCTGAATACGATAGCTCCTTATTATACGCATTATTCCATAAATCGATCGTATTATAATATCCTAATGATTTCAAAAAATCAATACCAGTCAGGATAAATTATCTAAAAAATACTAATTCGACCCGTCTGTTTTTCTGCCGGCCTTCACGGGTATCATTCGATGTAATAGAGTTTGTTTCACCCTTGCCATTCGCAATAAGGCGTTTTGTATCAATACCCTGCTCCACCAGGTAATCTCTGACCCGGTTGGCCCGCTTCTGAGAAAGCTGGCGATTGGCCTCATCCGTGCCGATATTGTCGGTATAACCGTTTATTTCGACCTTAATATCGGGAGCTCTTAAAAGCATCTTGACCACATCATCCAGGATGACTTTGGTTTCGCGATCGAATTCAAAAGAGCCGGAATAATACTTGATATTCAAAATCATAGGTTTTTCGAAAATCGTAAGATCGAGACATCCGGATTTATTCACCGGTAAACCCGGTTGAGATTGGGGACAATCATCCAGACCATCAAAAACGCCGTCATTGTCGCTGTCTACGGGACAACCATTGGCATCGATTTTCGCCCCGACGGGGTTATGGCGGCATTTATCTAGGAAATCAGGTATCCCATCGCAATCGGTATCGACCGGGCATCCCCGGGTGTCAATCATGCCCAGTGCCGCCGCCGGTGTCCCGAGGCAAATATCATCGGTATCGGGAATCCCGTCCTGATCGGAATCCATATTGGGATCGATCATTCTGGTCGGTCCGATTTCAGTCGGAATCGGCCGTTCGGTTTCTTCTTCCCAGCGCGGTGCAAGATATTGCGCTGTCGGTTCCGGTTTGCGTTGATCGATCGAACCTCCGAATTGATAGGCAATATATATTCCCGATTTCAAATTCCAGTGACCCAGTCCGTCTTTGACCGTTTGAGAAAATTCCCGACCGCCCCCGGTCAGGTAGTTAATATTCACATCCAGACCGAATTTCAGCCGGCTTTTAAAATCATATTCCAAACCAATCCTGGACGCCACGAAAACCTCATTGGCCGAGAAATTGATTTGTTCACCCCGCTCACCCTCGGTCTTAAGTAATTCTCCCGATACAGGATCAACCATTTCCCAGAAAGATAACCCCAGTCCCAGTCCGCCGCTAAGCCCGAAAGACCCTCTCGATGGGTAAATCCTGCGATAAAATATAAAAGCCAGATCATATCCTTTCCAGGCCCGAACCCGATTCTCGGCATCGGATCCAAACTGGAATTCGGATCGAGCGGTTGAATCACTGTAAATTTTAAAATAGGAAAAATCTATTCCCAGCCTCCAGCGGTTGGCGAGACCGGCGTCGAGTTTGATGACATAGTTGGGATCAAGAGCCTGCCAGGGACGGGAACCTCCATTGAGAGTTGCCAGTCCCCCGCCAAGCCCGATAGCATAGCGGCTTTGCCCGGTGACCGAAATCGGTACCAGCAAAATAATGATAGTCAGAAAAATGCCACCGGTTTTCATGGAATAAATTTCATAGCTTGAGACCGGTAATGCAATAAAAAAGATTATTAAAATATCGTCCGGATCATCATTAATTGACCCGAAACTTATCTGATAATAAAGTTTGACAAAGGCCGGGATTGTTATTATTAATACAGTGTTTCTGGTTTGCTGATAAAATCACCGTCTATAATATCAATAGCCAAAGAAAAATCTTTGGTCTGTGCATCTGTGTATTACGACCGGCGGTATTTCGATCGGCCGGGATATGTGAGGGTCCAGTTGTGAAGTTTCAACCGTTGCATGAGTGGCCATCAACCCCCGGCGAGGCCGTAAAAATCCAGCAGCAGTTCAAATCCTCAATTATTCTTGAAAACGTTCTTGATAAGATCGAGACCATCGCCGCAGTTGATACAGCCTACAATGTCGTTAATAATCGCCTTTATGCCGCGGTTGTGACACTTAAATACCCGGATTTGAATGATGTTGAGCGGGCGGTAGCGGAAATGGAAGCGCAATTTCCATATATCCCGGCCCTGCTGGCCTTCCGTGAAGGTCCCGTAATTCTTAAGGCGATTTCACGTCTCAAACGAAAACCCGATGTTATCATTTATGCCGGACATGGTATTGCCCATCCCCGTTCCTTTGGCATGGCTTCCCATATTGGATTATTTACCGACATCCCCTCCATCGGATGCGCCAGAAAAGTTCTTGTTGGTGAACATCGGATGCCCGGACGAGTCAAGGGCAGTTGTTCGCCTCTTTCTTTCCAGGATTCGACAGTCGGATTTGTTTATCGCACCAAGGGTGAGGTCAAGCCGATGATTATCTCACCGGGTCATAAATGTGACCTGAAAAACGCCCTGGAGATTGTGGTCAATTGTCTGTCCGATTTCCGGATGCCCGAACCCCTGCGCCAGGCCCACCTGTTTGCCAGCAAATTCAAGCAATCCTCAGCAAAGAAATTCCACCAGGGCGGCGTAGTATCCAATTAAAGGTATTGATTGACAGAATCTTTTTCCCGTCGTAAACTTCGTATAACCATGGAAATCACCGTCAAACATATAACGGGTATGGCCGAGGCCCTGCTTCCCTACCAGATTGAATTCCGTCGGCATCTGCATCGCCGCCCGGAATTATCCAACGAGGAATTTGCCACTACAACACTGATTAAAAAAGAGTTGGCCCGCCATAAAATCAAAATCCGGCCGTTACACATGAAAACCGGGGCTGTTGGTTTAATCAATCCCGGCCGGAAACCAGCGGTGGCGCTTCGAACCGATATTGACGCCCTGCCGATCTCGGAACGCACCCATTTGCCGTTTCGTTCTGAAATCGAAGGCCGTATGCATGCCTGCGGTCACGATATTCATATGGCCGTGGTTCTCGGGACAGCGGTCATACTTAATCGCCTCAGGGAACAGATACCGGGATGTGTCGAAATTTTGTTTCAACCGGCCGAGGAAGCTCCTCCCGGAGGAGCCGAACGCCTTATCAGAGAAGGGGTTCTGGATAAACCGAAAGTGGAGATAATATTCGGACTCCATGTTGATCCGACTTTGACCACCGGCCGGATAAGTCTGCGCGATGGCCCGACAATGGCGGCCGTAATCGATTTCGATCTGACCATTATCGGCGAAGGGGGCCACGCCGCCGTGCCCCATCGGGCGGTTGATGCCATTGCCGTGACTGCCGAGGTCATCGATTCGGTTCAGAAAATTATTTCCCGGGAAGTCAACCCTATGAAATCGGCTGTGATTACTTTCGGTAAGATAAAAGGCGGAACCACCCGTAATGTTATTGCCGACCGGGTTCAGTTAAGCGGTACCATCCGCACCCTTGATCCGGCGAATACCCGGCATGTTCCCCGTCTGCTGAAGCGAACTGTGTCGGGAATCTGCCGGGCCAGGGGAGCGCGTTTCCAGCTTGATTTCCTGACCGGGTACCCGGTTCTTGCCAATCATGCTTTGGTTAACCATATTCTGGAAAAAACTTATATTAAACTGCGTGGTAAGAAATATATCGAATTGACCCCGCCCACCATGGGTGGCGAGGATTTCTCCTTTTATCTTGAGAAAGTTCCCGGAGCCATGTTCCGGCTGGGCATTAAGAATAAAAAAATCGGAGCCGATAAACCCTGGCATTCCCCCGAATTTGTCGCCGATGAAAAAAGCATTTTTCACGGAACCGCGCTTTTAGCGCTGGCTGTCCTGGAGTATTTTAAGGGTACCTGATATGCGTGCTTTCCGTTGGTCGGTCATTCTTTTTTTTCTGGTTCTGGTCCCATCGGGAAATCAGGCCGATGAATTTATTCGTAATTTAATTGTCAACTACTCTGATTTCTCCTATGTATCATCAATCGCCGTCGGTTATGAATATGTGTATTTCGGAACCTCCAACGGAGTCATTCGTTACAACATTTCCTTTGACAAATGGGATGATCCTCTGACCGGTATCGAGGGATTGGGAAATCAGGTTATTCATGATATTCGGGCTTCGTTCGATGATGAGAATGTCTGGGTTAAAACCGATGCTGGTATTTACAAGTATATCGAGACTTTCCGAAGATGGGATCCCGATGATGAACTGCCGCAACCTGACGAACATAATATTCATCTTCTGCCGGACCCGCATTATTTCGCACCGTGGGGTTACAATTACATGCCCAACGGGGCCCTGGTCGATGATTATGGCCGGATTTATCAAATTACCGATATCGTCAAAGACAACTGGACCCATCTCTGGCTCGGAACCTGGGGACTGGGCCCCGCCCGGGCCGATGAAACCGGCCGCATGATAGAACTGCTTAACTATGGTCTGCTGGGGACAAATATGGCCGTCATCTGCAATGACGGAGGGCGACTGTGGATAGGTGGTCCCGCGGATGACTCCTATCGAAACGGCGTTACGATTTATGATTGGAACAATAACATCTTTCAATATATCGAACCGACACCCGATCTGATTAATACCGCAATCGATATCAATGATATTTCCGTCAACAGCCGGGAGGCTTTTGTGGCCACCGATAACGGTCTCTGGGTTATTGATAAAAACGAACTGACCATTGTGCGGCGGCTGACCAGGAGATCGGGACTTACCGATGACCGGGTCTTAAGCGTTCTGGCCACCGAAAATAATATTTACGCTGGAACGGAATACGGTCTGGGAATTATCGATATCAATGATGATTCAACGGCCCAGATGGTTCAAACCATCCTGCCGTCGCGGATTATCTATTGTCTGGAAAAAATGGACAACGATCTCTGGATCGGAACCGATCAGGGGGTTTTCAGAAAAGGGCTGACAACCGGCCGGGTCGAACGCCTGACCGCCCGGGAGGCCGTGCAGTTCGGGCGGATATTCGATATTAAAAACACTTCGAATAAAATCTGGATTTCCGGGGATGAATTGATATCGATCGAAAAAGGAAGTGCCGAGGTTGAGGTTTTCCCTGAAATGGAATCATACAGCGGCGTTTATTGTGTGGCGGTCCGTGACACCATTCTTGCTCTCGGGACCGGAAAGGGACTGGTTATCAATTTCGGCGGACGAAACCCGTATAACCGGCTGTTCACCATTGGCGATGGTTTGCTTTCCAATGATATTCGCGATCTGATATTCGACGGCGATTATCTCTGGCTGGCCTCGGATAGCGGTTTGACCCGGTTCTGGTATCTTAATCCCGCTCTGTAATTGACCTTAAATATTAGTTGAATAATAAGTTAATATTTTATATTTTTTTAAACACGATCATATATGGGTTGTGAGTCGGGATTGAAGAATGACGTTTAAGATCGGAAAACTTGAATCCACCTTGATTCTGAAAGTCTTACTGGTATGCCTGTTGCCAGGCAGTATCGTTTTGGGCGCGGATCAGGATTTTTTCGACATTTATACTCTTGAAATTGAGGGCGAAATACAAAATTATCTGACCGGGGATTTTAATGCCGATAATCTGATGGATATCGCCCTGATCTATTCACCTCTCAATGATCCCGGAACCCGATATATTGGGCTTTTTCTGCAAAAGAGACCGGCCGGATTTAATACCAATGCCGACTATTTGACCGCCATGGCTCCCGGGGTGGCCCAGCTGGATGTGGCCGATATGGATAATGATGGCCGGGATGAAATATTCCTTATGAATGGTGATGGCGTTTCAGTGGTCAGCTTTTCGGTCGAGAGTGGATTTTCCGGCCCCGTCAAAATTATCCGGCAAAACACCGTCTATTCAGTGCCAATTTTCCATGATATTATTGCCGACAGATTTATATTTGAACTTAACAGCGCTCCCGGATTGGAATTCATTCTGCCCGGTCCGCGGGGATATGTTATTTATGAACGGGGCGACAATGGTGAATATCAGGTTCTTACTCAGCTCTCCGTGCCGCTCTGCGGCACCACTCCCGTACGAACCATAAAAGAATTTACCAGTCACAGAAATTCCGACTGGAATATACAACTGGCCGAAATAAATGTTTTCGACGGGAATCTTGATAATCACCCGGACCTTTATTTCCTCTGGGATAGAAAGGTTTGCGTCTTTTTCCAGGATGCAACCGGCAATTTCAGCCAGACACCCGATGTCGAAAGGATTTTCTGTTCCGATGCCGACCGGGGCTATATTCAAAGCCGGATTATTGACTACAACCGCGATGGACGGC
The DNA here is from genome assembly GCA_016933955.1 of Candidatus Zixiibacteriota bacterium. Taxonomy (NCBI): domain Bacteria; kingdom Pseudomonadati; phylum Candidatus Zixiibacteriota; species Candidatus Zixiibacteriota bacterium. The sequence goes on along the minus strand of JAFGTT010000009.1, from coordinate 137,419 downwards.
TGGATATTGCGGTTGCTTATGTCGGCGGAGGAATCACCAACACGGAATCCAGAATCCGTTTCTATGTGGCCGATCAGAAAGGTATTATCGAGACCAATTATCGCAAGGAAATTACTCTTTCGGATTCGCATTGTAATTTCCTTATCGGTGATTTTAACGGCGACGGGGTTTCCGAAATGGCCCTGGCGGCTATTGAACTCGGGGCGCTGGCGGCAACCAAGATGTTCCTGATGAAAAACGCGGACCTCCATCTGCTGGTTTTTCCTTTCGATTCCGGCCTTCCCCGGGATGAACCGGATCGAAGAATGAAATATGAATTCCGGTTCAATTTCGATGATCCCCAGCCTATTGTCGAGGTTTCATTGGATTGGTCGGATGATTACAATGGCGACAATTTGCATGATCTGGTCTTTTCCGATGGCAATGGGAACCTGAAATTCTACTGGGGCAGGGAAAAGGAATACCTTTCCAAAAAGCCGGATCTCGAAATATCACTGGATCATCCGCTGGAAATACATCCGATACATTTGAATAAAGGAACCATGTCCGATATCATCGTGGAACACAACCTCAGCGGTCGGCTGGATCGCCTGACAGTGCTGAAAAACAGAAATAATATAAATTAGCAAAGGGTCAAACTATGTCAGACTGGGAATTTCCGCTTTGTCTCAAATGCAATAAAGGGCGACTTCTGCCTCTCTCGGATTATGGGCGGGAAGGTGCGACTATCATGTACAAAGCTTGGGTCTGCTCCAACCCCGAATGCGGTTTTTCCATTCGCATCGATAACGGCGAAATAAGTTTTGGAAAACCTCTCGGGCCATCCAGCAAGTGATTTCCATGACCGGAATACTTGACAATCTCTGGGTTAAAATAGCCGCCGTAATCCTGGCGGTTCTGCTCTGGTTCCATGTGGCGACCGATAAAGTCTACCAGTATAGCCTGACCTTGCCGCTCGCCCAGGTTGATCTGACCGGCGATCTGGTCCTTCTCGAACCGCCGCCCGACTCGGTGCGAGTCGTCGTTTCGGCTACCGGAAAAACCCTGCTTCGGAGCGACTGGAAAAAAAGAGGCTTGAGACTCAGTATCAACCGCGGCCATGTCGGGATATTCAAAGTCGATCTGGCATTGTCCAATCTCGGTCTGGTCAAAGTCGACAAGGTCGAGCTGACCGATATTATCGAACCCCGCGAAATTTATGTCACCTGCGATACCCGGATGGAGAAAGAAATTCCGGTGCATTCCAGAGTGGTGGTTATGCCTGATGATGGATACGCGGTCAGCGAAAATGACTCGATTATCCCGGCCGCCGTTATGGTTTCGGGTCCCAAACGGTATGTGACCGATATTCAATTCATGGAAACCGAGAAGACTGTTCTGGAGGGGGTACGTAATGATTTCGCCAGGGGGGTGGCGGTTGTGAGTCCGGAGATGTATGGATTGAAAATCACCCCGGATTCAGTCACAGCCTATATCAATGTCCAACCGGTTCGCCGTCGGGATTTTAAAGATTTATCCATCAGGTTGATCAATTCCCCGCCTTTAAAAAATGTGGCCATCGAGCCTTCCACCATCAATATCCGGGTCAGCGGGATTTCCGAAGCCATTGACAGTCTCACCGATCGGCAGATTTCCATTATAGCGGATTATATTTTAAAAGGGCAGAATGATAAAATCCCCATCCAGGTGGTGGTGCCGCCATCGGTTTCCATTCTATATAAATCTTCCGATTCCGTAGATGTTATTGAAGAAAAATGATTACCCTGGGAATCGAGACCTCATGTGACGAAACCTCCGTGGCTGTCGTCCGGGATGCCGACACGGTTTTATCCAATGTTATTTTAAGCCAAATGATTCACAGCGGTTTTGGCGGAGTAGTTCCGGAACTGGCCAGCCGGGAACACCTTAAAGCTATCACCCCGGTTTACACCGAAGCGCTTGCCAAAGCCGGAATCGAACCGGGCCAATTTGACCTGGTCGCGGCCACCTATGGCCCCGGATTGGTCGGCGCCCTTCTGGTGGGACTTAATTTCGGCAAAGGACTGGCCTATGGTTTCAATAAACCCTTTGTGGCCGTCAATCATCTGGAAGGCCATATTGCGGCCAATTTTCTCTATCACCGCGATCTCCCTAAACGGCATATAACCCTGATCGTCTCCGGCGGGCATACCTCACTGGTTTTGGTGGATGGATTCGGAAAATACCGACTGCTGGGCCAGACCAAGGATGATGCGGTAGGCGAAGCCTATGATAAAGTCGCTAAACTGCTGGGTCTGGGATATCCCGGGGGAGCCGAAATAGATCGCTTTGGCCATATCGGAAACCGGAAATATTTCAAATTTCCTCGGGGCGTCATCCGGGAAGACAGCTATGATTTTTCCTACTCGGGCCTGAAAACGGCCGTGGCTCTCCATGTCAGGGACATGAGCCCGGATGAACTGGAACAAAAAAGAGCCGATATTGCCGCCTCGTTCCAGGAGGCGGCCGTGGAAGTGCTGGTGGTTAAAACCGTTCGGGCGGCCCGCGAATATGGTATTAAGGCGGTCACTCTCTCGGGAGGAGTGGCTTCCAACAGCCGCCTCAAGGAACTGATGGCGGCCCGGCTGGAAAAAATCAAAGCCCGCTTCTTCTGCCCGCCACCGGATTTATGTACTGATAATGCCGCCATGATTGCCGCCGCAGGCAATTTGCGCTACCTTCTCGGCGGAGCCTCGGATCTGACCGCCAACGCTGTGCCTTATCTGAAACTGGTGCCATAGACAACCTTTTCCCGATTTCAACGTCGATTCCTGAAACCATTTGCCCTCCGGTTTGTAAATCTCTATATTTGCCGATACTTAGTTAAAAACCAAGCCGGAGATAATAACTATGCGTGCACTCATAACCGGAATAACAGGGCAGGATGGCTCCTATCTGGCCGAATTACTTCTTGAAAAGGGATACGATGTCTATGGCATGGTTCGTCGGTCATCGACCGAACCGTTCTTGAGAATCGAGCATCTTCGCGACAAAATAACTCTTCTTCAGGGTGATCTGCTCGATCAATTGTCCCTGGTGCGGATTATCGAGGAAGCCAGACCGGATGAAATCTACAACCTGGCCGCTCAATCATTTGTCCCGACTTCCTGGTCCCAGCCTTTATTGACCGGTGAATTCGATGCTCTCGGAGTCACGCGTCTGCTTGAGGCCATCCGGCTGGTAGCCCCCCAGACGAGATTCTACCAGGCCTCATCTTCGGAGATGTTCGGAAAAGTAATTGAGGTGCCTCAGAATGAAAAGACTCCGTTCTATCCCCGGTCGCCGTATGGTGTGGCCAAGGTGTACGGTCACTGGATTACCGTCAATTACCGGGAAAGCTATAATATTCATGCCAGTTCCGGGATTCTCTTTAACCATGAATCGCCTCGCCGGGGATTGGAATTCGTGACGCGGAAAATTACCGATGGTGTCGCGCGGATAAAACTCGGTATGGCGGAAAAATTGGCGCTGGGGAATCTTGATGCCGAGCGTGACTGGGGCTTTGCCGGTGATTATGTCAAGGCCATGTGGCTTATGCTTCAGCAGGATAAACCGGATAATTTTGTTATTGCCACCGGTCGGACTCATTCAGTCAAACAGTTTGTCGAAACCGCTTTCGATTTTGTCGATCTCGATTGGCACGATTATGTTGTCACCGATCCGCGCTTCGTTCGCCCGGCCGAGGTGGAGCAACTCCTGGGTGATCCAACTCTGGCCCGTAAAAAACTCGGCTGGGAAACCAGGGTTGATTTTGAAGGATTGGTCAAAATGATGGTGGAGGCCGACCTCGAACGGCTCAAGTCCGGGAAAAAATAGTGGGCACGAAAAAAAAAGCGCTTATAACCGGTATTGCCGGCTTTGCCGGTTCATATCTCGCCGGACATCTTCTTGATAATGGCTATGATGTTTATGGAATTCTGGCTCCCGGCGAGAAAAAAGATAATATCCGGCCTTTTGAAGAAAGACTTCATCTGGAACGTTTCGATATTCTCAAACCAACCAGACTGGCCAAAATGATTAAGGCAACCACTCCGGACTATATCTTTCATCTGGCCGCCTTTTCATCGGTAGGCCGGTCTTTTGAAAATGAAAGATTATCCTATAATATCAATTTTTTCGGAACCCTGAACGTATTCGAAGCGGCTGTTTCCCTGAAATCGAGCCTGAAAAAACTCGTTTTTATCAGTTCGGCCGATATTTATGGGACATTCACTCCCAAAGGAAAAACCCTGACCGAAAAACAACCATATAACCCGCTGTCGCCCTATGGAATTTCCAAAGTCGCCGGAGAACTTCTGGCCCGTCACTATCACCGGAATAAAGCCATCCCGATAGTGATTATTCGGTCTTTCAACCACACCGGGCCGGGACAAACCGATACTTTTGTCGTCCCCTCGTTTTGCCGGCAGATTGCTCTGATCGAAAGGGGACGGGTTAAGTCGATTATGAGGGTCGGTGACCTGTCGGCCAGCCGCGATTTATCCGATGTCCGTGATATTGTCGCCGGATACAGGCTGGCCGCCATCAAAGGCAAACCGGGCGAAACATATCAGCTTTGTTCGGGGAACTCGGTCAGTATAAAAAGTGTTCTTGATAAGTTGCTGAAATTGTCGACTGCGGATATTAAGGTCCAAATAGATAAAAGCCGATTCAGAAAATCAGATATACCGATTTTGAAGGGGGATTGTTCTAAATCAAAAAGACAACTGGGCTGGAAGATGCATTACAGCCTCGATAAAACTCTTAACGATACTTTACTATACTGGAGAAATATAATCGGATAGCTCCCGAAAAGGTGATGCCATGGCAAACAATCTTATTAAGAAAATTAAGAGCAAAAAAGCTCGGATCGGGATTATCGGTCTGGGTTATGTCGGTCTTCCGCTGGCAGTCGAATTCGGTAACGCCGGTTTCGAGGTGATCGGTTTTGATATTTCGGAAAGAAAAGTCAAACTGATTAACTCCGGAAAATCCGATATCGATGATGTTCCCGATCAGGCCGTCGGTAAACTTGTCAAATCCGGCAAACTGAAAGCCACCGAAACCCCCGAACTGATAGAGCAGGTCGATACCATTTCGATCTGCGTACCGACTCCGCTCTCCAAAACCAAGGATCCGGATGTCAGCTATATCCTGGCGGCCGTGGACTGGGTCAGGAAATACATCCACAAGGACATGCTGATTATCCTGGAATCGACCACCTATCCCGGAACGACCGAAGATATGATTCTGCCGATTCTCGAGGAATCCGGACTGAAAGTCGGCAAGGATTTCTATCTGGCCTTTTCACCGGAAAGAGTCGATCCCGGCAATGCCGTTTACACTACCAAAAATACTCCGCGGGTGGTTGGAGGTATCACTCCGCAATGTACCAATATTGCCCGGATGTTCTACGAGCAGATCATCAACCTGGTGGTTCCGCTTTCATCCACCCGGGCCGCCGAAACGGTAAAACTTCTCGAAAATACTTTCCGCTCGGTCAATATCGGTCTGGTTAACGAGGTGGCTCTGATGTGCGATCGGCTGGGACTTAATGTTTGGGAAATTATTGATGCCGCGGCCAGCAAACCGTTCGGATTTATGCCGTTCTATCCCGGTCCCGGACTTGGCGGCCATTGTATCCCCATCGACCCTCATTACCTGTCATGGAAATTGAAAAGCCTGAACTACTATGCGCGGTTTATCGAACTGGCCGGGGATATCAATTCCCATATGCCCGAATACGTGGTCGATCGCATTCGGCGGATACTTAATAAACAGGGACGCTCGGTTAAAAATTCCAAAATTCTTATTCTCGGGGTTGCCTACAAGCGCGATATCATGGATACCCGCGAATCGCCGGCCCTCGATGTTATTAAACTTCTTGAAAAAGAAGAAGCGGAAATCTTTTACAACGATCCTTTTGTCCCGGAAATCAAGTGGAATGATTCGGTTCATCGGTCCTCCAAACTGACTGCGGCTTTACTCAATAAAACCGATCTGACTGTCATTCTGACCAATCATACTCAATATAACTATCAGATGATTGTCAAAAATTCAAAGCTGATTTTCGATACCCGTAACGCCACCAAAAAGGTGAAAACCGGGCGTCAGAAAATACACCTGTTGTAAAAACCTTATCAGGGGCCCCGCCGCCAATTGGTGTCGGGGCCTTATCATATTAACTATCAGGCAGTTAAGCTCAATTCTATATCCATCAGGGGTAAAACCGCCCCGTCCTTTGCCGATATAATGATTGAATCTTTCATTATATGGGGACAGACTTTTCGATGGATAATTCCAACTTCGTACCCGCCAGTGAAATCTCCCGGGTCCTTGCCGACCTGATGAAAACCATCAAGGCCGTTTCCGTATATCCCGAGAATAATCCCGTTCCGACAAAATTAAAAGAATCGTTTATCGAGCGATTCACCGAACTGATCCAGGACTCGAACGGACTCAAATTCACCATTCATCAGAATCAGATTTATCATAATGATCGATCGGTCTACGCCGATCGGGAGGACGAAGATGCTCTGGCCGGGTTGTTTTTCAATTCCGGCATCAATGAAATCTCTTTTGATGCCGCTTTTGATTATGAAAACGCCGGGTACTTCTTCCGGACGATAAAAAAATATGTCAATCGCGAGGAAGGCGCTCAGGATTTGAGCAGTCTGCTCTGGCAGGCGGCAATCGAGGGGTTCTCATACAGCACCGTCGAGGATATTGCCCTCAAGGAATACGATGGGAATTTCGCCGTCCAGGAAACCAACCTGGATGACAGCCACTTTATTAAACAATCGTCCGGGTCGGATTCGGATTCCGGCAAGGTTCAGTACGCCAGTATTTTCCTCAATGACAGCGACGAAGTTGCGGTGGCAACCGCTCCGCCTCCGCCGGGATTATCATCGGTGCCGGATGATCCGGCCGAGAAATATATGGGTTTGCAGGCGATGCCGGAGCGTTCCCCGCTGTCCATCCACGATACCGCCATGATTCTCAATAATACCTATATGCTGGAAGAGTCGGACCGCAATTTCATTAATCGTGTTCTTGATGAAGATGGTGATTTCGACATGTTCGACAGCACTATCGATTTGCTCCGTGAAATAATTTTCCATGAGCAGGAATATCCCGAATTCAATGAGACCGTGACAATCATGGAGAAAATTCAAACCGAGTTCCTTAAAGTCAGTCAGCTTGATTATGCCGGAATGATCCTTTCCAATCTTCAACACCTTTCAGGTCTTCTTGATGAAAGGAATAAGGTCTGGAAAGACCGGATCCAAAACGCTCTGGATACCGCCTGCGGCCACGAAAAGTTTTCTTATCTCAAGGATATTCTCAATGAAAACGCTTCTATCGGCCCCGATGCGCTGGGACGCTATCTGGATCATTTTGACTGGAAAGCAGTCTCGGCGGCAGTTGATCTGCTGGGAGAACTGGAACATCGCGATCATCGTTTCGCAGTGTGTGATTTTCTCTCTGAACAGGGCAAAGATCAGGTCGATCTGATCGCCAAAGGGATTTTTGACCGACGCTGGTTCGTGGTCCGCAATGCGGTCGATATCCTGGCCCGCATCGGCAACGATAAAGCCATTTCTTACCTTGAAAAAGCCCTGAATCATCAGGAGCCAAGGGTCAGACTGCAGATCATCCGAGGCTTGAATCGTCGTGAAAATGAAAAAAGTACCGGCCTTTTAATCAAGCTGGTCTGGGACCCCGATGCAATTGTCAGCCAGATGGCCTTCGAGTCCATTCTTAACCTGACCGGAACCCAGGGACTCAATGTCCTGACAACCATCATCAATGATGATCGCTTTGCCACTCTCAGCGAAAGACATCAGGAAAAATGTATCCTGATGCTGTCAAAATTGGGCGGTGAGCATACCGTCAACTACCTGGTATCGCTAATAAACGGGTGGGGCGCGGGACGAAGTCAGATCCGAGAATTTTACCAGCGGGTGGCATTCAATGCTCTGGCCCACAATCGCTCGGAAAAAGCCGAAAAAGCGCTGTTGAAATTGGCTCATTCCTGGCGCAAAAACTTGAGGAAAATGGCCACCGAGGCGCTTAAAAAACGGCGAGAAATAAAAACATTGGGTGAACAATGAGTGTCGCCAGAATTGAAAAAGAGCGGCTGGAGTTGGCTGGACGGGATGATATCGATTTTATCAATGCCTTCTTCATTCTGTTCCGAACGGCTCAGTATACCGAGGTGAACAATGCCACCTACCAGACCGCATCCTCGAAATTCTACGTAAATTTTCGCCGGCTTGTGGATGAACATGGCCGACTATCAGTCAAAGTGATTGAGGGACATGTGCTTATTCGCGACCGGCTGGTCAAGCTCGACAGCGAGGGGATGGTGCGCGCCCGCAATCTAATCGATATCTGGCGGCGTTTGGGAATCGGCGGAGTGGTATTCGATGATTCCCTGGATAATCGCCAGATTGATAAATTTGTCTATCTGATTCTCAACTCGGAAAAGGCCAGCCGGACCAGTGACGATGTTGCCCGGAGACTGGCCGATATGGAAATACAGGGAATTACCCTTCTCGGAGTCGAAGAAAAGAAATCCGAACCGCTTCTCGATGAGCAAAAACGGACCATGATGCGACGGGCGGCGCGGGTCACTTTTTTCCGGGCTATTTCGGTTGTGGAAGATGCCATGACCTGTGTCGCCAATGAAAAAAGCGTCAATATCAACAAGGCCCGTTATGTGGTGCATTCTTTGATAGATCAAATCTCCCAGGATGAATCGTCGCTAATCGAATTGACCAATATTCGGGATTTCGATGAATATACTTATGCCCACAGTGCCAATGTCTGCGTTTATTCCCTGACCATTGGGCTAAAAATCGGCCTGGATCGCCGTCAGTTGTCCGATCTCGGATTTGCCGCCCTTTTCCATGATATCGGTAAAATCCGCCTGCCCGAGGATTTAATCCGTAAACCCGATATCTATGATGAAAACGATTGGGTTCAGATGCAAAAACACCCCCATCTGGGCGCCAAAACCATCCTCAGAAACATGAAATTCGACATGAAAACCGCCCGCGCCGCCCGAGTCGCCTTCGAACACCATATCAACATGGATTTCACAGGTTATCCACAATTACAAGATAAAAAACAGGTCAATCTTTTCTCCCGAATTGTTTCCATTACCGACACTTTTGATGCCCTGAGATCGGGAAGGGTGTATATCAAAAAATCAGTCCCCCCGGATATTGTCCTCAAGAAGATGATGTATCAGATGACGGTAAAATTCGATGCTTTTCTACTCAAGCTGTTCGTCAATATTATCGGCATTTATCCGCCGGGTACTCTGGTTCTGCTGTCAACCGATGAATTGGCGGTGGTGTCGTCTACCAACAGCGCCGATCTGGCTCGCCCAATGGTTCGGATAATCGGCAATAAATCCGGTCCTCTGCCGAAATTCATTGATTGCGACCTGACCCTTGCAAAGAATGAACCGCGCCGGATTGTCCGGTTGATCGATCCCGAGCGGTATCATATCGACATCAAGAGTATTCTTCTTTCCGATCGCTGAATATAATTATCAAAAGTTATAAATGACTGTCAAAGCCAGATCCTGAAGGCCGACCGGTTTCAGATCAAACGATATATTTTTACTGATTTTGGGGAATCGCGCCAGATGGGCATCGACATAGGCATCAAACATCGAAAGAAAAATCAACGAACCCAGATACCAGGAAAAACGATTACGCTGATCTTTGGCATCCCGGAAAGCATTAAACAGGCGTAACTGCTCGGTTTCGTCGGTTTCCGCCTTGTACCTGTCCTCGAAATCCGACTTCTTTTTGGAATAATGAATAATAGTCCCGATCAAGGTCACCTCGAGACCGGCAATAACCCCCGCTTTGATATATTTATGATTGCCGAATTGCCCCCATCCCGGCACAAACATCGATTTGAAAAGAGCCCGGGTCGGATTTTGCGTAACCTTAAGAGTATCCCTTGGCTGATTGGCATAAAGGGGATTTTTCACCGAATGCCCGGAATTGACTGCCAGAGTATCATCGGTATTAATCGAATTTTCCGGAGGAGGCTGATCATCGGCCCGGACTGCTCCGGAGAGAATTATAACCAGGATTATCGTAATTGATGATAATTTCATCATCATCTTTTTTATTGTTTTTCAGCCGGAGCGAAAACGCGAATACGTTTCGGAACGATTTCGATACCCAATTCGCTGTCCTTTACCCGGATTATTTCGCCGTCGATATAAATTTTCTGATCTTCCGCGGGCGCAATAGAAATTCGTTCGCCCCTGAAAACCCTGATCTCATCGCCGTAGATATATTTTTTTTGGGCAATTTTCCGGACAAAATTGGACATGATCGCCTCGCCATCACCGTTATCGAAAGAAATTTCGGCCTTTCCATCATCCGTCAGGCAGGATGGCATCAAAGCCAGACCGACGGAGTACGACATCAGGTTAACATTCAACGTCCTCGGTGAAAATTCGAACTTAAAGGCATCGACTTTTATAGATAATTGTCTGACCGGTACCGCGGCGGCCGCCTTAATACCCAGTTTCGACCAGCCGATTCCGAATCGGGGAGTGCGCTTTTTATCAAGCAGTTCATACAATTCGGGAATTAATCCAAAAGCCAGCGATCCCAGAAAAAAATGTCTCCCCGCCAGGCCATAGTCTATCAATCTCGTATTCCCACCAAGGATAATTTCAATTGCCCGGTCGCGATCAGGCTCACCATATAAAGACCGGTAAATATTGTTATATCGCCCCAACGGGTATATGGCCAATCCCACCGTCCGTCGGATCATATTACGGGCGATAGCGTTGATCGTTCCGTCACCGCCGCAGGCTATAATGCCCGACGGTTTTTTGCTGAGCACCCGTTTAGTATAATAGGAAGCGTTTTTGGGGGAATCGGCTTCAGTTAAAAAATATCTTGCCCCACCCTTGGTTAGTCGATTAGTCAGGTAATCAATCTTTTCTTTGGAATAACCCGAGGAATTGGGATTGATGATAATATTGTAAACCGGCTGTTGCCGCGCCCGGGGGGGCTTGTTTCTATAATTTCTATACATACCGGAAAATAGCCTAATCGATGGCGAATTCAAACTGAAAAATGAGCCTATTCATAATTCTGAAGGATAAGTGTCATCAAAATTTCCTCGGACTCCGGATCCACCAACTCGATCCTGACCGGCAACCGGACCTGATCGGCCGTGTAATAGGAATATCCTTTCGTTCCCGGTACTGTATTGGAGACTTTATAGCAATCGAAAGTCCCCAATGGGGTGGTCACCTGTTGGCGACCGACAACGGAATCGATCACCTCGATTGGTGAAAATTGCTGATTACTGAGCTGAAGAAGATTAACAAAGGAATATTTAATTGTTTTTCCGACTTCAAAATCCATTGATCGCGCCATCAACTGGGAACCGGTGCTGGTAACACAGTCCGGTCCAAAGGCAATTTTGCCGACCTGCACAATGTCGGCATTAGCCGTGATATCGAGGCTGTCTCCCACGACTTTGGCCTTGATCACCAGAGAATCAGTTTTAAGTTTTTCCTTCATTATTTCTGGAAATTTGAAAGTGTTTTCAGAAGAAATCAGGCGGATATTCCGGCCGACATATTTTTCCAGGCTGGTAATTTTTACTTTCTGGCCCGGGATTTCCATGGTTTGTTTGACGGTGAAAACGCCATCGTTTCCTTTAGTAATCGAAACCCGGTTATAGTTGGTGGTTTCCGATGGTTTAAATGTCCGGATTTCGTACGTCATGCTTTCGGTTTTGCCGGTCGGCCATTTATCCAGAAAATCCGAAGCCTGAGCGGTGGAAATCATGATTGCCAGACAGAGCAGTCGATATATCATTTCAACTCCTTAACTTATACGGTTGCAAAATTATACACCTCAAATGGCCGTTCTAATCCATTGATTTAAGCCAGTACTGAAGTAAATTATTATAGATGCCGTCGTAATAAACCATCCCGACCAGCCGCCCTTTCTTGAGACCGATTATAATCCCACCGTAAAAACTATCATCATAAACGAACGACAACCCTTCATCGAAAAACAGCTCTTTTTCAGCCGGATTTTTTCTGCCGGCTTTATCGGCTGCCTCCGACCAGCTCATGTATTTTCCCCCGCTTTCATCATCGGTAATGAATAATGTCAGGCTGTCACCGGCAATTAAATAGTCCTGGGTATAAACCCGGGACAAGAACTTGCGTCCCAGGAACGAATCGGCATAGTATTTGTCAGTCAATAAAACCCGGTTTGAATCGGGAAAGGACGCGAACAACATCGGTTTTTGAATAGTCCCCGGCAGACTTCCATTCAGTTCCTCGGCCAGGTTGGTTAAGGCCAGACTGCTGGCGGTCGATTCATCGTTACCGGTCAGTCTGACAAAATATTCTCCCCTGACAAAATTTATCGCTCCCGGCGCCAGAAAACCCTCGACTCCGAGATTTATGGCCTGTACACCCGGCGATCGGAACATGGAATACAATCCATAGGCATCATCGGAGGTCTTGAACTGGTAAATATCGACCCCGATTTCGAGTCCATCACGGCCGTAGTAAGCTGTAGCTACCTGGATAAAATTATAGAGATGGTACAATTCCGCACCGCCGTCAATATATTCCCACAATCCCCGGCCGACATAGGTTTGTACCTCGGTAATGCGATGCATATTAATCGTCCCGAAATCTTCCGGCAGATATTCAACAAGATCACTCCCGGTATCGGATGATTTATTCCCGCACCTGAGACAGCCGAATAAAAGTATCAGAAATATTATTAAGGGGACCTTAAATCTGATCATAATTATTTATCCTTTCTGTTTCCCGGGATCGATCCCTTTGCGTTGCAATATAATCTGATTTTCAACCGAGCGCGATTCTCCAATCGAGGTTACATAGATGGCCGGTTGGTTGATTATCGGGCAGGCATACTCACATGCGCCGCATCCGGTACATCTATCCGGATCGACATAAGGCCGCTTAACCGGCACCACTTCATCCCGGCCATTGATTGTAACTTCATCCTCAAGATAAATCGCCTTGGGGGTTGTCGGGCACCACTCCTCGCAGACAATACATGGCGTCGTCATCCCCCACGGTAGACAGCGTCCTCGGTCGATGAAAGCTGTTCCCACCCGGACCGGCCGCGTTTTATCGTCCCCGACTTTTTCTTTAACTGTCAGTTCTGTAATAGCCCCGGTCGGACAAACTTGGCCGCACAGGGTGCAGGTCGGCTCGCAGTAACCTATTCGGGGGATCATGATCGGGGTCCAGATGCCCTCGGCGCCCGATTCCATGAAAGTAGGGTGCAGGGCGTTATTGGGACAGACTCTCATGCACTGCCCGCACCGGATACACCGGGACAGGAAATCCTTCTCCGGAATCGCCCCCGGCGGTCGGATAAGTCCCGGATTGGAGTTGACCTTATAAGCATCACCGGTCCGATATAGCGGCACCATCGCCAGTCCGGCGGCGACTGATACAGCCACCTTGCGCCGCGTGATATCAACCTTCTGCGTCGCCGCGGGACTTTTTTCAGTCTTTCCCAGACGCGGGAAAAATTTGAATTTCAGCGAATTGTTGGGACAGATCGCCTGGCAGTTAAGGCAGACCACACATTCGGATTGCCGCCATTTAGAATTGATATCAGGCCCGTCGGCTCCCTGGCAATGAAGCAGACAGAGATTGCACCCATCACAGCCTTTGTCATCTTTTTCCAGCCCGAATATAGCGTACCGCGAAAAAATCCCCAGCATGGCCCCCAGCGGACAAATTCCCCGGCACCAGAAACGAGTGAACACCCGGTTCATAACCAGAATGGCGATAAAGAACAGCCCGATTGTCAGGATGGCATGAAAATGCGCCGGTCGGAAAGTGAGCAAGATCGGAGATGCAAGATCATATATTAATTGGGCCAGATTTCCCAGCGGGCTGATCCCCCATGATTTAATCCATAACAGTAGACCATCGGCGACAGTGTGAATGGCCGGTAAAACCGCCGTCCCGATCGATCGAGCCATCAATGACAACGGATCTAAAAGGCCAAGTTGCAGACTGCCCAGCAGGGCCGCGGCTATGAAAAAGAAGAAGAGATAGTATTTTATCCTTTGATATTTCTTGTACCGGTTGGAATCGATCTTGCCTTTCCCCTTACGCCCCAGGCGCTCCGAGGGAATCTCTGATATCCAGTGATTAAGAGATCCCAGCGGGCAAACCCAGCCGCAAAATATCCGCCCCATGAAAATAGTCGGGATCAACACCACCAGCGACCAGAGCAGCCCCTTGAAAATCGTCCCATCAGCCAGCAAAATCCCCAGGGCCACCAGCGGATCAAGTTCCAGTGCGATCGAAACCGGGTAGGGGAGGGTGATTTCACCACTTTCAGACATTCCCAGGTTAACATCGAAATTGGTCTTTAAAATCAGCCAGAAAAATATCAGAAAAAAAACAATCTGGGATATACGGCGCAAATTCTGGGCGGTTTTAATAGTCATCACACTATTTCTTTATATCCGGCCCTGCGATAATCAAGTTGCCCCAATCCTGATTTTTGGGCCAGAACAATATGTCCGACATGTTCCGGTTTGAGACCGAGAAGTTCGCATCCCCGGGCGTCGGCCGCCACCTGGTCGGTGGAACAGATAACCGTATGTACCGTTTTAACATCACCCGGCGATCCACCTTGGGGTCCGCCCCGCATGAGAACATGAGTGGCATCAACCACCGTCAGGGTCGGACGGATAAAGGCCGCCAGATCGACAATGGATTGGTCTATTTTTTGATGAAGCTGGTTTCGCCGCCCCCCCAGGATACCATAAAGATTTTTCATGCCAATCGTACATGATGACAGAGAATGCTGTTTGACAATCGGCATATTGATAAAGCGGTCGGTCTCGACAAAGTACTTCAAGACCGGCCAGACTGTCAGAAGTTCACCCTTCAAATCGGTCATGATAAAATCCTCGGTTTGAGGAAGAATCACCCTGGCGCCGGCCTTTTCCGCCTGTTCCTTAATGCCGGATCGGATAAATGTCCGTCGGGCATCATTGCAGGGATTATCAGTTACAATCACTTCTGCCGCTCCGGCCGCAATACACAGCCGGACCATCTCGCCTACCAGATATGGATTGGTGTCGGCGGCCTGCTCGGGAGAACGATCCCAGGCTATATTGGGTTTAATCGTTACCCGTTCGCCGGGCTTTATAAACCGGCCGATCCAGCCAACCGCTTCGAGAGAATCATGCAATGCGGCGATATGGTCCTCGTTTCGGGCCAGAGCTATAACCGGCAGGGTCGAATCGGGAGGAATTTCAAACCCGGTTGTTTTGAAGATAATCTTGTCAGATCCGGCTATTTCTCGATTATGGAAATAAAACCCGGTAGCTACTGTGGCAACCACCAGAGCCGTAGCCTGTCCCGCCTTGATCAGAAATTCCCGCCGTTCCAAAATGAACCCCTTTGATATGCGGATTTTAGAAAATATACAGGATAAGAATGACCGATGCAAGCCAAAGAAGAACATCCACCAGAAGCGGCCAGTCGGTCAAAAGCAGATGGGTTGGCGAACCACCCTTGGCCTCCTTATGGACCAGATATAAATACCGAAAAACCCCGTAAATCACAAATGGTATGGTAACATAGAGATAATTCGTCCCCAGCTTGGTACTCACCTCAGTCGAAAGGGTATAGAATAGATAGGTAATAACCGTCGAAGCGGTAACCACTCCAATAAGCTGATCCAGCAGATATGGGGAATAACTTTCCAGAATTCTCCGATGTGAAACCGCTTCTTTTTCCAGCGAAATCAATTCATGCCGTCTTTTCCCGAAAGCCAGAAATAAAGCCAGGACGAAGGTTGTGATTAACAGCCAGCCCGATATTTTTACATCAATGGCCACCGCCCCAGCCACGGCTCTCAAAACAAATCCCCCGGCGATGGTCATAACGTCAAGGATAACAATGTCTTTAAGAAAAAAAGTATAAAGGACATTAAGTCCCAGATAACTTCCTGAGACAATTAAAAGGTTGGTGTTGATAATAAATGATATGGCTAATCCGCCTGCCGCCAGAATAATCGAGATTATCCAGGCCGTGGTTATAGACACCTCCCGGGCCGCCAGAGGCCGATTTTTTTTGAGTGGATGAAGCCGGTCTCGATCGCGATCTACAATATCGTTTAAGACATAAACTGCCGACGACATCAAGCAAAAACCGATCATGGCCCCGATCGCCAGAAATAACTGGTGGGTTCGGGCCGCTTCTCCGGCAAAAATCAACCCGGCCAGAACAACACCGTTTTTCAGCCATTGGTGCGGACGAAGAAGTCTGATCAATTTACGGGCCATCAGTATTAAAATTAGCTGGTTTTTATCGGATTTTCAAGTGAAAAGAACTGCCCCGGCATTTCAGAATGGTAAAGACTGCTCGATATAACCGTATGACTGTTGAAAGAACCTTAATCCCTTTTCGGTAGCGGTTTTTGTATCGATATTGGTGGCATCAATAGTGAGCCGAATAAGGGCAACATCGGTCGGCCGGATCATCATTGAATTGTCAAACAAAGCCGCCCTCAATCCACATTCACTTCTAATCATTCCCGACCGGGCTTCGTACCAGTACAGCATAACCATCCGATACTTATTAACCGATATAATCAACCGGTTAATTTTAAAAGTCCTGTTACCCGGCATAGTAATGGTATAGGCTTCACTACTGTCAATTCGCCAGCCGCCGCGGGGCAGTATATATTCCGCCGAATATATTTCCCCGGCCGATTCCTTCCCGGTGAAATAAGCCATGAAAAGCTGAAACCTCTGACCCTCCACAGTTACAAAATCCCTCAAGGTCGTCACATCGCCCTTGATAGCTTCACAAGCCATATCATCAATCTGTTGTTCCGCCCCGAAATATCCCGGCAATCGGTTGGGGATGACGGTGAATTCGGCCCGGCGGTCAGGAAGCTTTTTAATAAACCTCAGTCCGTTACCGATTATGCCGCCAACCATAATCAGCATGATCGAAATGAGTAATTTCCCCTTCATCGGAAAGCCCTCCGCAGGACAGCCCCGAAAATAAGCAGGATTAAAAATGTAACGGCAAAAAGGAGGGTATTCATGATCGAATGCAAAGGTTCATCGGCGGCTGTTAATCCATCCGATGTGTAGATCACAACCAAAACGATAGAAACCTGGATTATATAAGCTATCACTGCAGATGGAACAGTCAGGATGAAAATCAGCACCTTTCCGTAAGATCGGTTATGCGAGAGATAAGCATAGAGTGTTCCCATAGCCAATAGCGCCACCAGCGAGCGCATCCCGGAACAGGCCTCGCTGATATTCAGGGCCTGATGGGGTAGATTTATTATATCCCCCTGAAAAACAATCGGCATACCGATAAGATTAAGCATGGAAGTGGCCGCTTTGGCCACCGGAAGATATATTGGAGCGACTATTGATAAATATATCATTTCGGGAACAGGAATCATGAATAATAGAAAAACAACGGCAAACCAGGTTTTCTTGAATATTTCCGTTCCGAAATGGTACAAAATAATCCCGCAGATCATCATCACCAGAGAAAGAGCCATGGCGACAGCTTCCGAGGCGCCATTACCGAAGATAAAAAGTAACACGGCCAGAATTATGACAATTAGTCCGACACTACTCCCTGTCACCGGAAGCGCCCCGATTTCCTGTCGGTTTTTCCAGATCAGGTAGACTGCCACCGGTGCAACCAGAAAGCCATGAGAATAATTGGGGTTGTGGTACCAGGCGGATATCAGATCGATTAAAACCGGCAGATAAAAAAACGCCGTTGCCAATATCAGCAGGATAAAATATTTATCCTTTATGGCATTTTCGGTCTTATATGTGTTCTCCGCCATAACCGGCGATTAATATATGATTTTTTCTTATTGAATGGGAAGACAATTTTAGGACCATTTCCTCAGCAGGGAAATTATTTCATATCGTATGGCTCATCCAGACGTTGGGTTCGAGATATACTCCTCGGTCAAACTGGCAATCGATCTGTACCGGAACCAGTGCCCCGGAGATAAGATATTGCCCACTGTCGGGAAAACTCATGCCGGTCCATTTTTGCCAGTCGGCTACCGTGCCCTCGATCCGCATCGACTCCCGGCAAACTTTCAGAATTCTGGCTCCGAGCCGGACATGTACCCGCATCCACGGGTCGTATGGAAGATTATCATCGTTCTGCCATTCGATATACCGTTCCATCGGGATCAGGGGGAATTGCTCTTTATGATTTGGCCTGACCGGGGCCACCAGTTTCCTGAGATTATGAGCCCGGCCGATTGCAATCATGGTTTTAACCGTTTCACCGCTTAAGCTCCGACCGAGAAACTCCCCGGCAATGACAATCTGCAGGGCGCTCTGGATTGTCGCTGTTTTGCCCGATCTATAATCGATAAGACTCTGCGACAGCGCCCAGTCGAAGCCGCCGTCGGGCAATTCCTTTATCATTCGTTTCCATTCCAGCGGTACCGAATTACCGATAGCCAGAATCCTGTCGGAGCCTTCCTCGATCATGGCAAATTGATATTCAGGAAAAGCCTCATACATATTACTCCAGTTGTGAACTGCAATTTCATCATGCATCATGAACTCGGGCCAGGCCGGGGCGGTAATTTCCTTGGCAAGGGCAATTAAATCCCGGCATTCACGGGCATTGACCACCCGATATTTGATCGGTTTTTCGTGTGTCATCATACTTATTACGGGTTTTATCGCCGCCGGCTTATCAAAATTTGATCCCGGCCGGCTTTTTTGATCAGGTTCATATTATGAATGAATCCCGGCTTAGAATTACCAACGGATTCATAATCAACCTTCTTCAATCAATTTCCGGCCCACTTCTTTTTTCTCCCGGTCGGCAAACTTGCCCTCCGGGGGACGGGTCCGTTTTCCGGATCGCAACCCGATAGAATTGGTGGGACAGGTTTCGATACAGGTTCCGCAGGCAAAGCAATCCGGAATGACCTTCTCCCGCTTTAAAATCGCCTCCATTACCGTCGATGGGCAGGCTCGCGAGCAGGCTTCGCAGGCGATACAGCTATCGTAATCGACCCGGATTTTAAACAGGCTGATTTTTTCCACCAGCCAGCCGGTCAGCCCGAAAGGACAAAAAAGCGAACACCAGGGTCGGTAAATAAACAGCGCGGCGATTAAAATAGCCGCAATAAACAATCCGCCGGTCACTGCCAGTACTACCGGGTGGAAAATCCTGAAAGGATCCACCAGACTGATTATGTCATAGCCCCAGAGAAAAGCCACCACGGTAAAAACCGCAAAAAATATGATTCGAATGGTATTCAGCACCGCAAATGATGGTTTGTATTGCCTGAAAATCCCCCTTCGGTCCTTTTTAGAGCGGTTAATGCGAAACACCAGATCCTGTAAAACCCCGAACTGACATCCCCATGAACATATATATTTGTTGGCCAGAAAAACAAGAATAAGAAAAATAGTTAGGGCAATCATGCGGGGTGGGAAAATTACGCCGCTGGCGCCCAGCAGGACAATAGCATCCTTGATCGTCCCCATCGGGCTGGGATCCGACCCGAGAATGATACCGAATATTATTATCGCTGCGAGATAATACCATTTTCGGTTCATGTAGTTTATCCGGCCGCGCCGCATCAAAATGAATACCGTAATCAGGAAAGCGAACCAGAGAGCGAATTTGATCGGTATTTTCAACCAGTTTTTTGATTCGTATTCGCTACTGATAGCCCGGGCCTTTTCCACCCGTGAGATAATTTCACCGTGCGACAATCCCAGTTGTGCCGGCGATTTTTGAAGGTCCTGTTTTGATTCCAGGTTGAACGCTTTTTTAAGAATCTCATTCGATATATTATTGATATGGCCGAATTCGGCGAGGGTCATATCCTGAGTTATTGTCAACGAGGCCGTTTCTGGTAGAGTCTCCGGCTTTTCGCCCCATATCCCGGCCGAAAAAAACGACAGCCCGGCAGTTGAAATACAGAGCAATACGAAATACAGGAGTATTTTTGGTTTTTTGGATACCATGATTAAAGTCCCCGGGGTATTAAAATGTTATGTTGACGGCATTCGTTTTGAAAATTCTTATCCCGAATATCCGCAACCCGCCCGGATAACTCCGGCCAGTCCGACAGGCCGATCTCGAGAATCATCGGGGCAATGGTACCGGGCTGCAAAAGCCCTCCCGATTCATATAAACCAACGAACTTTTCTTTGGCTGGGAAATCATCGGGATCTGACTGGCGCAGGGTTTTCTGCATCCGGCTTTCGAAAGGACCGGGCGAAATCGCCGCAATCCGGATAGGGTCCCCGCCAAATTCCTGAGCCGCTATCCGGGTGAACATATCCACCGCCGCCTTCTGGGAACCATAGGTCGACCAGCCAATGTAGGGGCGGATTGCCGCCCCGCTGGAAATATTTATTATCGTACCGCCATTGGTCTGTCGGTTCATCCTGATCACCGCCTCACGGGTGGCAATATAGACTCCCAGGATATTGACACCTAATGAGTTGATAAATTCGCTATCCCGGATATTTTCGATCCGTCTGACAGGTTCCATGACTCCGGCGGCATTGAACAGCAGGTCAATATTATTCCACCTGTTTTCGATCATGGCAAAAGAACTCCGGATCGATTCCGGATTGGCCACGTCGGTAGTAACGGGAAATGCCTGACCATTACCGGCCTCGATTTTTTCGGCGATTTCCAGAAGGGCGTTTCTGTTTCTTGAAAGAAGAGCGACCCGCGCCGCCCGTTTCCCGGCCTCCAATGCCAGCGCCTGTCCCAGTGCACCTGACGCCCCGGTGATGACAATAACCTTGCCTGCCGCATCCGGCATAATTTACCAGTCCTTTTTCATTGCCTGCTGTTTTAAATTACGCGGCATTTTCTCGATAGCGTAACGGAGAGATGTTCGGGGCATATATTTTTTATTCTTCATGACATATGAAAATACTTCCCCCTGGAACGCCTTACATGATTCTTTGAGCATCCAGCCGTAACCCTTCTGCACCATATCATCCTGATCCTCAAGCAAAATATCTGCTGTCAGGAAGACATCCTCCAGTAAACAACCGTTTCGGACCGGAATTATCAATGCTACGGCCGATGCTCTTCGAACCCAGCGATTTTTCGAGCTTGTCCATTTTTTGATACGGACCGTCAACTCCGGGAAGCGTAATACCATGGGCCCAAGTATCCCTATGCCGATATGATCACAGGTTCCCCAATTATCGACATATTTTTTCAGCCACCTTTCAAAGCGGGCGAAATCCGAAACCGAATAGACTTCATGCAGTTTTCCGGCCCATTCGAAAGCAAAAAAACGGCGGTATCTCAAATCCGATTCCAGTATTTCATCGCATATCCCGAGGATATCATTTTTCGATTGATTTTTTATTTCCCCGAACAGCCGGTTTGAGGCTTTGCGAATAACGGCCGCCTTGAGTACATATCGATTGGTAAGAGCTTCTTTGCTGAACTGCTGGGCATCGATCATATTCTCCGGCCGTTCCAGTTTTTTTATTTCCTCGCGGATTTTTTTGATAATCATGCCATTTCTTCCTCCGCCATGATTCCCCGGCAATCATCCGGACAATTTACTCCTCAACCCGAACCGCGGTACCGCTGGCCGAAACCATCAGCATATTCCCGGAACCGCTTCCGATTGTTTCATAATCGAGATCCACGGCCAGAACGGCGTTGGCGCCCAGACTTCTGGCCTGTTCACTCATCTCCTGGATCGCGATATTCTTGGCTTTACGAAGCTCCTCCTCGTAGGCCGCCGAACGGCCACCGACAATATCCCGGATACTGGCGAATAAATCTTTGAATATATTGGCCCCCAGAATCGCCTCCCCCGAGACAATTCCAAAATACTGAACCGTTTTTTTACCGTCGATCGAAGGGGTTGTGGTGATAATCATATCTCCTCCAAAAATCTTATATGTTATTCATAACTACCGAAATTACCGGCCACCATAATAATATACCGAATCTTTAAAATTATTTTCTGGTCCGGTGTATATATATAAATAATTCCCCGATATTGCCAACCCTAAAATAAAAACCGCAATGACATGGAATCATTGCGGCCAATGAAATCAGAATGGGAGAGGTCGTTCAAACAGGCAGGACCGCCTTAAAGCCGGCCCTTTCCACGGCCCCGACCAGATCATCGGTTTCAGGCTTTTGATCTTTATAGTCTATCTCAGCCGTACCGGTAGCCTGATCGACCCTGACCGATACAACCCCGTTTATCTTTTCCAGCGCCATCCGGACACTGTTGGTGCAACCGCCGCAATGCATCCCGGAGACACTGATTTTTATGGTGTTATTCATAGCTATAACCGTTTTTGTCAGTTCATGGCTCGAAATAGTGTACATTTATCCGGCCCGGGATCGCAAAAACTGCATGAGGGCATTATAATCCTTATCATTTTCAAGCGAATATTCATAATCGATATAGGCGAACTTGCCATCCGGATCGACCACAAAAACCGATCTTTGAAACATGCCATAGTCATCAATATAAACACCCATCTTATTACCGTACTTCCGGGTATGATCGGCCAGCAGTTTGAAATTGAAATTGTTGTGTTTGGCCCATTCATACTGCGTGAAAACATAATCGCCCGAAATGGCCAGAATCTCGATATCCAGATCACGGAAATCGGCGAACTCGTCACGGAAAATACACATCTCTTTGGTACAACCCGGTGACCATGAAGCCGGGTAAAAGGCCAGCAAATACCAACGGCCTTTCAGATCATTGGTATTTATTCCCTTCATATTGATAGTATCTTTAGTGGCGTAAGGAAGATCAAACATAGGCACCGCATCGCCCACCTTGAATTTTTCTTCGGCCCTGAGTCCCAGCGGCAAGACGATTATAATGGCCAGAATAATAAAAAAGCTCTTTCGCATTTATTCTCCTTCGATTGGCTTTGGTATCGTTTAAAACAAAAAACCACCGAACCTGTTCCCGGCCCGGATTATTTCGTTGACCAAAGTTATTCCCGACAATTTGATAAAAAGCAGATGACGAATTTGATATGGAATTACTGCTTTCAGAAGTAATGGATGGTCATGCTTTCCGTCGGAATCTTTGTGACATGACCACCCCGAAAATAATCAACACAAACCCGGCATAACCCAGAGCACTGATGGTTTCATCAAACAGAGATAGCCCGATAATTATGGCATAAACCGTTCCCAGATAATTGAAAATAGAAATATTCGAGGCGGTCTCGGCTTGGTACGCCATGGTCATATAGACCTGGGCGGCCGTGGTGGCCAGACCGATAGCCAGAAGGATCAGCCATTCATACGAAACCGGCATCACCCAGTGGAACAGGCAATAGACCCCGACCACCGGTACCGTCACCAGCGGAAAATAGAAAACCACCACCAGTGGATGATCGAAATCTTTCAATTTCCTCACAAAATTATAGGCGAATCCGGCAAAAAGAGCCGCTACGATTCCGATCACCAGATCCCAAACCGTCACCCTCGGGTCAAAACCTTTCACCATAATCACCCCGGCGAAGGCCAGTATAAAAAACAGCCATTGAATCGGCCGCGCCGGTTCGCGAAGAAAATAAGCCGCGATAATAATCGTAAAAAGCGGCGAGAGGTACTGGATGGTTACGGCCGAGGCCAGTGGCATATGTTGCAGGGTGTAAAAATAGCAGATCAAGGCAATCGTCCCGGTCAATCCGCGCAGCAAAAGATATTTTTTATTATTGCCCCAGGGATTAAGTTTTTTCCCGATAATCATGAAGTAGCCGACCACCAGGGTGATCAGGGCGCGAAACAGCACGATCTCATGGGCGGGGATTCGGTCCAGATATTTTACCCCGATATTCATGATGGCAAAAAAGATGGTGGAGAGCAGGATATACTTGACACCGGGTCTGAGGGAGAGGTTTTTCAATTTATATCGACACTCCGAATTTCCATACTATAACGATAGAAAAAGGTAATAATATAAAAATATTGGACATTCATTTAAAAGCAATTTGGAAAACCTCCCGTTTTGACTTATTTTCACTCCAACCCGGGATTTTTATCCCAGGGATACCAGCGGAGGATAATATGAATAAATGGAAATACCTGTCAGCCTTTATTATTATAATCATCTCGATTTTATTCTTGAACTCATGTGCCTCTATAAAATCAATCCGGCGGGATGACCGGTGGTTCACATGGGAACGCCATTTCGGCGGCGCCGATGAGGATGCCGGCAAATCGGCGGTTCAGCTTTCCGATGGAAGCTATGTTATTGCCGGGGTGACACGCTCTTTCAAAGCCGTTGACAACGATATCTATCTCCTTGGAGTCGACCCGGCCGGGGAACTTATCTGGCAAAGAAATTATGGCGGGGGCGGATCCGATGATGCCGCCAAAATAATCATCAGCCGCGACCATAATCTGGTGGTAGTCGGCTCCAGTTCCTCGACTCCCGATGGCCAGAGTGATATTTACCTGTTTAAAGTCAATCGGGAGGGGGAATTGATCTGGGACCGGATGCTGGGCGGCCATGATTACGAGGACGGCAGCGATGTTATCGAATTACCCGATGGCGGCCTGGCGGTAATTGGCACGACCAGATCATATGGCGCCGGAAATACCGATATTTATCTGGCCCGTTTGAATAAGGATGGCGAAATTCTCTGGGAGAAAACCTTCGGAGGAGCGGACCTTGACCATGGTTCAGCTCTGACCCTCATTCCCGGCGGCGATTTTCTGATTCTGGGCTGGTCAAAATCGTTCGGAAACCAGCGCGAGGATTTCTATCTGGCCAGGGTCAACCATTCCGGCAGTCTGGTATGGCAAAAAACATTCGGTGGCCCGGGGATTGACTATGCCATGAGTCTGACAACTACCCACGGCAACGGTTGCGTCTTTACCGGTCGAACCACCTCGGAGAAAACCGAGGCCCAGGTTATCAGCCTGTATAATATTGATTCGCTGGGGAATGTTCTCTGGAATAAAACCTATGATGATCTTGGCGATGGCGGCGGCAATGCCGTGATCAGGTCCAGCGACAGCAGTTGTATTTTGACCGGCTGGTATAATTCCAAAAAAGCCCGGGGGGAAATTCCTCTGATCAATGTCGGTTCCGGGGGAGTCTCTATCTGGGGGCGTTCCTATGGTGGAGTCGGCGAGGATACCGGTTGGGACATTATTCCAACTCGTGATGGCGGCCATTTTATTGTCGGTCGGACCACTTCGTTCAGCAACGGCCCCGGCGATGTTTTCCTTATCAAAACCGATGAACAGGGACTGATTGGAAATCAATAAAAAAACCTGATGGCATACACAAACGCCATCAGGCCGGTAAAACTGTTGGGATTTACTTAGCGCAAACCCAACTATATGGTCGAGTAAGCGGCTAAGTAGCAGCCACCTCACATTTGTCTGACTTCAAATAGACCACCTCCTTTCCTGTGTACATATAATAACGTCCGATTTTTAATTTTATGCAAGAAAAAAATTACCTGTAGAACCGCCCCCAACAAGCCACTGCGGCTGTTTTCGTACCGATTCACCGGACCCATATAGGCCAATATCAGGCTTCACCCGATTGCCGGTCGAAATTGCGAATCATCATGGCCCGGTGCGGTTTTAGCCCGTGTTTCCGGTAAAAATCCACTAGCGACTCATCGCAAACCAGATCAATCATATATAACCGGTTCAGTTTCTCCACCATCCGCTGGACCAATTCGCCCCCTATCCCGCATTTCTGGTATTCCGGCAGGACCTCCAGAAGCGGTAGATAGGCGCACAAGATTCCATCGCCAACAGCGTTGATAAATCCGACCACCTGCTCGGTGTTTTCATCGACAGCCAGTACCACCGCATAGCTGTTTTTCAGTATTTCGAGATGTTTCTCCGGGGTGGGCGGTTTGGGCCATCCGACAAAAAAACCTTGAAGCATTTCCGGTTCAATATTTTCTGGATTGTCTGTATATCTAATATTATGCATTGTCGTTATTTTATTTAACGATTTGCACCATCTGCTTGAATTTATCCCCCTCGGCCGTGTCGAATATCTCAAACAGGGCCATTTCGACACTGGTCATAAGGCCGCCGCGCTCTTTGATGACTTCGATTCCCAACTGCTTGTTTTCAGGAACCCTTGAAGCGACGGCATCGGTGACCAGATAGACTTTGTAACCATCATGCAGGAGATCAAGAGCCGTGCGGTAGATGCAGATATGGGTTTCCATGCCGACCAGAAGGACCTGTTTGCATTTGAGTTGTTTTAACTGATCGACAAAATCCGGATTGCCACAGCAACTGAAAGATTTTTTTATCAGCGGTTTCTTATCTCTCAGGACTTCTTTGATTTCCGGGATAGTCTCACCCAGCTTGTCGGGAAGTTGTTCATTCCAGAGGATCGGAATCTCCAGCGCTCTGGCGCCATTAATCATCCTGATTACATTTTGATAGAAAACTTCCCTGTTGTGCATCAGGGTTGCCAGTTTCCCCTGAATATCGACCACCACCAGGACCGCTTTGTCGGCTTTGAGCATGATATTCTCCCGTGTTTTATAATACACTACTGGTTAATAAAACGAACGTTGAATTATAAGGTTCCCGGCTCTGGATCGCAAGCAGGATCGGGTTGGACGAGGCTAATCGTCGGACGAGGGAAACTTCGCGGCGACTTGAGGGATTTTTATTGGGATACCGGCCGTTTCGTACGATGGTTCACCTTGCAATTCATTACCGAGTATAGCTATAGCGCAACTATCCAGTGCGGCCCGGATTTGTTCTTTCTCGATGGTTTGCGCCCAGATAGTATGTTTGGCCTTCAGACCATCATCGAATTTCCCGAAATAAATCGTTTCAAGTTGTTCCTGAATCTGTTTTTCCTGTTTCTGCCAGTTCACATGAACGGTCAGAATATATTTGCCCCGTGAATTCGGATTGAGTGATTCCAGAAATGAAACCAGGTATTCGTTATCGTCGGTATAGAGACGGAAATTTACACGCAGGCGCATCCCCGATTCCATTTGCTGTTCCTCGGGCTTGGCCGGAAAGGTCTTGATACAATCGGCCCATGAAGCCGCGCCAGGGTAATTGGGAAATGGAATCTGCTCCAACCATTCGACAAGGTCCTTTTTGACCTCCTCGACATCCATCAGTTTCATTTCCTGGCGGAGTTTTTTGGCCAGAGCTTCCTGGACTTTTTTATCCAACGGCATAACCGCTCCACTTTATAAGTCGGGGCGAAACAGATTCCCCCCCATAATCTTATATCGGCCCTATCCGATTTTTATTCAGGTCCTCCGAGGTTTATAGATTTTAATCCGTTGTCTCGCTGGTTTCATGGAAAAAGAATAACGGGAAGGTTCAGATATTATGGTTTTCTTGCTGTTTCAAAGCCGCCTTTTCCAGATCAAGCAGATATCTCTTCCGCCATAACCCGCCTCCATAGCCGGTCAATTGCCCGTCGCTTCCGATAACGCGGTGGCAGGGAATTAATATCGCGATCCGGTTATCACCGTTGGTCCGGGCGACCGCCCGGATCGCCTCAGGACGGCCGAGAAGCCCGGCCTGCTCCCGATAAGATCGGGTTGTCCCGTAGGGAATCGTTTGCAAAACCTCCCACACTTTTCTTTGGAATTCGGTTCCGGGAATCACCAGGGGTATCTCGAAATTCCTTCGTCGGCCTTCGAAATATTCCTTCAATTGCAAATCCAGTTTATCAAAAAGGGGCGATGGCCCGGGGATAATTTCAGCATCAAGAGCCCTGCGCAGTCGTTTAAACTGGGTTTCGATCATCCGCCGATCGGCAAATTCCAGCAGGCAGATCCCCTTATCAACCACCCCGGCAATCATCGGTCCCAGCGGAGTCAGGATCCGGGTTACGGAGATGATCTGTTTATTCTTGCTGTTGGCCGGAGAGCGACCGAAAGTCTTTTTGAAATAATTGGTGAAACCGCTCAACGATTCATAACCGGAATTAAAAGCCGCCTCAATTACCTTATCGCCCTGTTTGATACGGCCCAAAGCCAACCCGATGCGAAGACTTCTAAGATAGGCCTGGAAGGTCATATCATGATGTTTCTTAAACCAACGCCGAACCCGGTTCGGTTCCAGACCGCGCCCGATAAGATCCGAATCTTTAAGTCTGATCGAGGGATCGCTGTCGATTTCTTTCAATAATGGGACCAGCCAGTCGGGGATTCGGTCTTTATATCCCAGCGGATGACACAATTTGCAGGGCCGGTAACCACGCTGAAGTGCTTCTTTCGGGGTTCGGAAAAATTCGACATTTTCAATTTTCGGTTTCCGGGCATTGCAGGTCGGACGGCAGAATATTCCGGTCGATTTAACTCCGACCACAAAAATACCGTCATAGGTGCTGTCTTTCTCCACCAGAGCTTTGTAAAGAACCTTATTGTCAGGCAGGGTTTGGTTCATGTCGCTTTTCCTCATGAGTCGGGCCGACCTATACGAAAGGAATGCCCAACCGGTTTATTATAATCATTCACGCGACAAGTTAAAAACAGCGAAAGAATCTGTCAGCCGGAAATTTGACAGGTAATTGTCTTTCTAAAAAAATTATTGTTTCCCGGCATAATCTCATTGCCATCATCCATCACCGCCCGATCTGCCGAACCAGATTGGGCGTGTTTGTAATAACGGCGAAACCGAATGCCAGGTTAAGCAGGCTGGCCGTATGCATCTCCTCGGTGACAGTCCCGGTTGCATCGACCGGGAAAAAGACCCGGTAGTCCCGGTAATAGGCCCCGCGGGCGGTGGATTCGCAACACATATTGGTCATTATTCCGGTAATGATAATATCCTTTATTTTCAGACCGCGTAAAACGGTTTCCAGGCCGGTGTTGTAAAAGGCGTCGTAACGGTGTTTGATAATTACTCTCTCTCCCGGGCAGGGAGCCAGGTCATCATGGATTTCGCTTTCCGGCGTTCCCGCAATACACATATCATCCCACCACCATTTCATGATACCGGCATCGATTCCCTTGGCATCGTGCACATGGCGGGTATAAATAATTGGCCGCCGGATTTGGCGGAAAAGCGTTATAAGTCTTTGAACATTGGGAATAATCGGCAAGCCGCCGCAGGTGAACGATGATGAAGTCGGGTCTAGGAAAAATTTCTGCATATCGATTACTATCAGGACAGCCCTGGATCGGTTCGGTTTCAGATTATCCCGGTTATATGGTTTGACCTGTTTGAGCCAGATTTTAGCTCGGGAAGATAAATTTCTGGAATTTACATATGATGTCATGTCCGCCTCATAACTTTTAACAAATGCGAGTTTTAGCGAATCAGATGAAAAACCAGATTAATCAATTAAAGGCATCATGACAATATTTATGTTATTTTTGGGAGAGTGAGAGGCACATTTGCCATATCTCATCGGGCCGTAACCGATATCAATTTTCATGCCATCCGGAAGCATGGCTGATTATTTTATTGACCGATGCCGATTGCTCAATGCCCTTAATACTGATCAAGCCAAGGTTATGGGATAACGCCGCTGAGGCTTGCAGTAACAAAAAGACTAATACCACAACAACTGTTTTAAACATATCCCTCTCCACCGATTAGAATTAAAAAGGTAGTAAATATTCCAGGCTATATAAAAAATATGCTGGCCGGTCGGTTTCATCAAAAAATTTCTCCGGCACGGAATTACTGCCAAGGATAATAGATTTTTAAATAATAGAAAATGTTAATTCCGGGTTCCGGAATAACTCTGATTACCGGAACCCGGAAAAGATTCTTACCAGACATTGACAGCCATGATCTTATGCAGGAGTCGGCCTTTCCGGCGGACCGGCGCCGAATGAGGATTGAATTTCTCAACCCGGTCGATCATCCAGGAACGGACCAGTTCCCGGACAATTTCGGCATCGGCATTGGTCGGGTAACGAAGTTTGAACCCGGCGTTGAACCAGCTGGTTTCCTCGTTTTTCCTGCACCAGCGGCACTCAGCATCGAAAAACACCTCTCTTTTGCCGTTGATTTTTTTCTCGAGTGGCATCCGGCAATAGTACATCCGGTAAACCGTTATGGGGATTTCGGTCATGATTTTCATACCCCTGGCCGACATGTCGAGAATCTGCCCGAGAGGCAGTTCGGTCTGCAGATCATAGACCAGCAACGCCTGCGAGGCACTGCGCCTGATGGTTTGTTGTTTTTCTTCGTCAGCAACTATCATTTCTGCCCCTTATCGAAAATCGTTTTACAATCGCCAGTCGGTAAATCGGACGCCATAAGGACAATCTGTAAATTTTTTTTTATTTTCCGATAAGTTGTTGAAAATCAGGACGGAAATAATCCGCCTGTGCGAATTTTTAACAATCGATAAAAAAGGGGATTCGCCTGATTTCAGGCACATCCCCGTAACCTAATATTTCCCGCCCGGTTGGCTGTTGCCGCAGACAGCTCTGTGATTATCTGCCGCCGAATAGAATACCCGCCATAATCCGGAAATCAGGAACATCGCCAATGCCGAACCGGCCCTCAAGATTGTAAAACGCCGATTGACCCATCGGGAATTTTATTCCTGCCGTAGCCGTCAATCCGATTTCCAGATCAGAGTCTCCACCCTTGTAATCCCAGAATAATAACGTTGGCCCCAGGGCTACATAGAAAGCGGTGTTTGATTTAGGCGGTTTCAAAATTGTCAGGCGGATATCGCCATTCAGAGTAAAAGTGGTGATATCATCGCCGAATCCAAGATCGAAACTGGGCGCCATCCGGGCCGATTCTACAACCGGGCCGAGTTCGGCCTGGAAACCGATTACGAATTGATCGGGATTGACGCTGTAACCAAGCCGCGGGCCAAAACTCTTGGGCGGAGCGCCATCATTGTCACCGGCATAGACCGGCAACGCCGTCAATATCGCGAGACAGAACAAGGTTGATAACAATATTAATCTTTTCATGGTTTTTCCTCTCCGGTAAAATACTTGCCTAAGTTTTCCGTTACAGATTTCCTTCCTGTTTAATTGATTATTTCCTATAATTAATTTTAGATGGAATTACTATGCCGGAATTAACATATTTTATATGTTTTAACAAAGGTCCCGGTATTATTTTCCCATCATTGATTATCTCGATAGGAAAAATAAATAAAAAAATGTTTGGTGACAAGGGTATTAGAGATAATCTCCGCCAAAAGACAAGCATGGTTATGGAAATAATACCGAATAATACCATGAAATTATTTCCAATCATCATGATAGTCAGGTTTGGTTTATTTTTTACGCTAAATCACGACGTCTTCGGATACCCCCCTCATACCAATAGTTGTTGTCAGCCAATCGATTATAGAATCAGGAGAACACTCTTCAGATTTGTGATCAGGCTCTGTGGGCCTGATTGAATAAAACGCCGAAATAACAGGGGGGAAAACTGGACCAAGAAAACTATAAAATTTGGGGCTTAATCGAAAGTAACCCTTGATTTTTTAAAAGAACAGGCTAAAATGCCGGGGACATAAACGTTAACTTTTTGAATTTTGGTATGTTAAGATGGGTGAATCAAAAATAGAGCAACTCAGAAAACGGCGAGCCAGATTGATGCAGGGAGGCGGTCCCGAACGGATCGAAAAACAGCATGAACTGGGTAAGCTGACTGCCCGGGAGCGGCTGGAACTTCTTTTCGAGGAAGGAACCTTCCGGGAATCACTTTTGCATGTCAAACATCGCTGTACGCATTTTGATATGGCCGATAAAGAATTCCCCGGTGAAGGTGTCGTGACGGGTCATGGTATTGTCGATGGACGTCCGGTGTACGCCGCCAGCCAGGATTTCACAGTGGCCGGTGGCTCGGTCGGCGAAGCAACGGGCAGAAAAATCCATGAGGCTATGGATGCCGCTCTGAAAACCGGCGATCCTTTTGTCATGATTAACGACAGCGGCGGAGCGCGGATTCAGGAAGGGGTCGATTCGCTTTCGGGCTACGGCCATATTTTCTACCGCAATGTGCTTCTCTCCGGTGTTGTTCCCCAGATCAGTATCATTGCCGGACCGTGCGCCGGGGGAGCGGCGTACTCCCCCGCCCTGACCGATTTTATTATCCAGGTGCGCCATGAGGGCCAGCTGTATATCACCGGGCCGCTGGTGATCAAACAGGTGACCGGCGAGGATATTACCGCCGAGCAACTGGGCGGAGTGGAAAGCCATGCGCATTATTCCGGGGTGGTACATTTTATCGCCGAGAACGATGAGGACGCGATCAACATCACCCGGAGGCTGTTATCCTTTCTGCCGAGCAATAATACCGAGGATCCCCCGTTTGTCCCCGAACTGCATGATACTGAACTGGCTCCCGACGAGGAGCTGAACGATATTGTCCCCGATGATCCTTCGGAACCGTACGATATGCACGAAGTCATCAAACGAATTGTGGATAATGGCGATTTTATGGAGGTCCAGGAACATTATGCCCCCAATATTATTGTCGGGTTTGGCCGGTTAACTGGGTACACCATCGGAGTAATCGCCAACCAGCCGATGCATAAAGCCGGAGTGCTGGATATCGACTCCTCGGACAAGGCCTCGCGCTTTATCCGTTTTTGCAACGCTTTCAATATTCCGGTCGTCACTTTTGTCGATGTTCCGGGTTTCATGCCGGGTGTCCAGCAGGAGTACGGCGGTATTATCCGTCACGGCGCCAAGATGCTTTTTGCCTATGCCGCCGCCACGGTTCCCAAATTGACCTTGGTCGTCCGCAAGGCGTACGGCGGAGCCTTCCTGGCCATGTGTTCCAAGAGTATGGGAGCCGATACCCTGGTGGCTTGGCCCTCGGCCGAGATTGCCGTGATGGGCGCCGAGGGGGCGGTGAACGTTCTCTACCGGAAGGAAATCGGCGGTTCCAAAAATCCCGAAGAAGAGCGACGGAAACTGCTGGATGAGTACAAAAATACTTTCGCCAATCCATATTTCGCGGCCTCGCGGGGTCTCGTCGATGAAATCCTGGAACCGGCCGAGACGCGCCCGTATCTGGCCGCCACCCTCGAGGTTCTCAAAGCCAAACGGGAACTGCGGCCTCAAAAAAAACACGGCTTGATTCCGCTGTAAGGGCAGGTGATGTGATGTTTTCGGAAGTAATGGGATTCAGTCTTAAATTCGCCGTCATCGGCATTACCATTGTCTTTGTCTCGCTGGCATTGATAGCGGTGGCGATTTCGTTAATCAGGCGACTCGATGATCGCTGGCAAAAAGGCGAAGAAAAAAGCAAACGGGATGCCGTCTCGAAACCCCAGAATATCGACACCATAACGCTGGTTCTGATAAGCGCCGCGGTTGGGACCATGTTCCAGGGGCGTTATCATATCAGAAGCGTGAGAAGATTGATGCCGTACGGCGGGGCGAAAAGCCCCTGGTCAGTGCAGGGGCGGGCGATCCTGCACGGTTCGCATGTCGTTCCCAAAAAGAGATAATGATAAATCAATGAAAATTATGATAAATAAGTAAGGATATATAAAATGAAACTCAAGATAACAGTCCATGGTGTTGCGTACGAGGTCGATGTCGAGGTCCTTGACGCCGGTGAAGGATTCCCGGCGGCCGCGGCTCCCAGGCCGAAAGCCCAGAAACCTTCGGCCAATTCGGCATCACCGGCTCCGGCGGCTCCGATCCCGTCAGCTTCAACTCCGACCGGCAATGGCGGTGCGGTTACCTCGCCCATCGCTGGAACCATAATCGAAATCAAGTGCAAACCCGGCGATAATGTTACCAACGGGCAGATTTTGCTGATTATTGAGGCCATGAAGATGAAAACATCGATTGCCGCCCCGACTGCCGGTAAGGTTAAGGCTGTTCCCATTGCGGTCGGTGATACGGTTCGCGAAGGTCAGACCCTGGTCGATCTGGAATAGCGGGCTTTAAAACCGGGAGCAACTGATGGATATAATAATCGAATTTTTAAAAACCGGCGCCTTTGCCAATTTTACCTGGGGCAATTTCTGCATGCTGGCTGTCGGCTGCATTTTTATCTACCTGGGTGTGGCCAAAGACTATGAGCCGTTGCTTTTGGTGCCGATCGGATTCGGGATGCTGGTTGGAAATATCCCGCTGGCGTCCGGGCTCGGGATCGGTATTTATGAGGATGGTTCCGGCGGAGGGCAGGCCAGTGTTATGTCGATTCTCTATAAAGGCGTAACCCAGGGCTGGTATCCGCCCCTGATCTTTCTCGGAATTGGGGCCATGACCGATTTTTCGTGCATGCTTTCCAGCCCGAGACTGATTCTTCTCGGGGCCGCCGCCCAGACTGGTATTTTTATCACTTTTATCGGCGCTATTATGCTCGGTTTCAGCTATACCGATGCCGCCTCGATCGGAATTATCGGCGGTGCCGATGGCCCGACAGCGATCTTTCTTTCATCGAAAATGGCCCCGCAACTGTTGGGTGCTATTGCCGTTTCGGCTTATTCGTATATGGCGCTGGTGCCGGTCATACAACCACCGATTATCAAATTGCTGACAACGAAGAAAGAGCGCCTGATCAGAATGAAACCAAACCGGCCGGTCAGCAAAAAACTCCGGATTATCTTTCCGATCCTCGCTTTTCTTATCACCGGCTTTATCGCTCCAGGGTCGATTAATCTGCTCGGTTTTCTCTTTTTCGGCAACCTGCTGAAAGAAAGCATGGTGACCGAACGTCTGGCGGCCACCGCCCGGACCGCTTTTATCGATATTATAACGATTCTGCTCGGCCTGACCGTGGGAGCCTCGACCGATGCCAGCCGGTTTCTGACGCCCGATTCGATCAAGATTTTCGGGTTAGGGGCCGGTTCGTTCTGTATTGCCACCGCGGCCGGAGTCGCCTTTGCCAAGTTGATGAACCTGTTTATGAAAAATAAAATCAATCCTATTATCGGCGCCGCCGGAGTTTCCGCAGTTCCCGACTCGGCCCGGGTGTGCCAGATGGTGGGAGCCAAGGAAGATCCAAGTAATTTCCTGATTATGCATGCCATGGCGCCCAATGTTGCCGGTGTGATCGGCTCGGCAGTAGCCGCCGGAATTCTGCTGGCGACTTTCAAATAAATCTACAAAAACCGATAAAACAAAAAACGGCGGGCTTAATATCCCGCCGTTTTTCTGTTATATTGTATTAGACACAATGACTCAAATTATAAATTCATCCATATTACCGATAGACTCGCGGATGCTCTGACCGCTTTTTTCATTCCCCGGTTTTCCCGCCAGCGCAAACATCGCCTTCTTGTATGCTTCGACTCCCGGCTGGATGAATGGATTATGCCCCGCCAGGTAACCCGACAGCGCCACCGAACGTTCCATCAGGTAATAAAACTGGCCGATATTGAACGCATTGCGGCGGGAGATGGTTAGAGTCATATTGGGTACCCCGCCGGTAAAATGAGCATAGGCCGGTCCATCAATAACCAGTCCGTTGATAAAATTCATATCCCGCCTGTTATCCGGCAGGTAGTTAAGACCATCGAGATTGTCGGGGTCCGATGGAATGGCGACGGTATTATCACTTTCTAACAGCCTGAGAAATGTCTCGATAATATTGCGTTCCCCATCCTGCACCATCTGTCCGTTGGCATGCAGTTTTTCAGAATACATCGAAGGTGAAACCCACAGGCCATATCCCCGATGTCCCTCGCTTTCGGGGAAAAGTTGCTCCATCCAGCGCGTCAACTGATAAATCGCGGCCGAATTGGTCGCCACCACTTCGATTTTTTTACCCTTTTGATGAGCCAGATGGCGAATCGCGGCATGAACCAGAGCCGGATTGGTCCAGAAATCATCATGGTCGGTCAGATATTTCATATTCCTGAAACCGGCCACGAATTCATAGATATTAATTCCGGCCATAGCCAACCCCACCAGACCGACATCGGTTAAAACCGAAAACCGTCCGCCGATGTTGTCAGGCACGATAAAGGATTTGTAATCCTTTTGCCCGGTGAGTTTTCGAAGCGCCCCCTTATTGGCATCGGTGGTGGCAATGATATACTCCGATGCTCTGTCGCCCGCGTTTTTTTCCAGGTATTCGCGAAGAATCCGAAAGGCAATGGCCGTTTCGGTAGTGGTGCCGGATTTGGAGATAACATTGATACCGATTCGTTTACCGGCTATCATGTCGAATGTGTCGCGGAAAAAGTCCGGATCGGTGTTCTGTCCCAGGAAATATACCTCCGGAGCGCCGCCGCGCTGTTCCCGGGTGAGTTGATTGAAATAAGTGTGCGTCAGGGACTTGATAGTGGCCTCGATGCCGAGATACGAGCCGCCGATTCCGAGCGATACGAAAACATCGACCTTACCCGAAAGCTCCTTGACCGCCGCGGCGATTTCATCGAGATGAGCTGTCGTAATTTCATCGGGAAGCGATTGCCAGCCGAGCATGGAGATATCGCCATCCCGGCAGTCACCTCCGCCCGCCTTTAACATTTGGTGTTTCTTGACCACCTCCGTAGCCATGCGGTCGAGTTCTTCATGCGTGATGAATGAATGGTTATTAACGGGATTGAGGATATAAGAAATATCCAGCTTGATGGTATTGTCTCTGATATAGGAATCATCCGGATGAAATAGATTTTTATCCGGCCGGGTTCGTTTCTGTCGGGTGATGGTTCTATTTTCCGAAAACATATCCGCCATAGGATGCCTCATATCTGGTTATTTGGTAATGCCTTCAATATTGGTCACCGTTAAAAGGTATGATTCGTCGGGAGGCGTGGCAAGTTTTTTCCGCCAGTTGTGAATGGAATCGGATCCGATCAATTACAATAAAAAACCGGGCCGTATTTACAGCCCGGTTTAAAGAGTATTCCCGAAAAGCGATTATTTAAGGAGAATCATTTTCCGGGTTTCAATATAATCTCCGGCGATAAGCTGGTAGAAATAGATTCCGGTGGCCACACCCCGGCCGCTGGCATCGCGACCATCCCATATAACCGTGTAATTCCCGGCCGCCTTAACCTCATCGACCAAGTTTCGGATATTCTGACCAAGGATATTGAACACCGAAATTTCCACTTTTGACCTGTTTTCCAGCGAATAGCTGATCGTCGTGGCGGCGTTGAAGGGATTGGGATGGTTCTGCCCCAAGCCGCAATGATTCGGAACCGGATTTTGGTTATCGTCGGCATCAAGCACCAAAATCGTTCCGGTCCGAACCCGAATAGCGATATCATCGCCATAACTGACCCCCATATCAGTCCAGGAGCCATTACTGCCGTTGGAACTCAAGAAGGTCGTCCCGGTTTCATTGGTACCGTCCTGATCGGCCACAATGGGGTAGTTGAAACTGCTGTTGGTGATTTTGACGGCTACATAGAAGTCGTTACCAGATGTGATTTCGAAAATCGAATCAAGAGCCACTGAATGGTAACCGGCATAATCGTAGCTGACATTCAGCTTCTGGGTGAGAAGATCACTCAGGGTCCGTGTCCCGGGATTGTAGGAATCATATACATAAATATCGATGTCGGTGGTGATATCGGTCGTCCAGAATTCCACCCGGGCCAGATCGAAATCGGCCGCAGGCTGGAATTTACACATACCCCAGCCGGTAGTACTGCCATATCCCCAGTAATTGGAGAAGCCGGCTTCATCATAGTAGAGGATTTCCCCGGTTTCATCATATTCCTGCCAGTCACTGCAGAATGACGAATATTGACCGATCCCGGCCGAACCGTAGGCAATTTTAAAATACCCGCCCTCGGTTCCATAACCGCAGGTTCCACCCCAGCCCGTTCCCCAGCTGTTTTTGACAATCCAGCCGCCGGTTCCTCCCGCATGAGTCAGGGTATCGTCCCAGCCGACGATTAAAACGGCATGGTTGGTGGCTTCGGTTCCATCATAATACAAGGTGTATGAGCCATCGTAAACATTATAGTCACTACCCCAGGCGTCGCCGTTACCGGCGTAGAGAGTGGTATAAACCGGGCCGTAGTTGTAAATGATATCCTTTAATGTTGCTGTGGAAGCGGCCGTTCCGGCGCAAATTATATTCCAATCAAGTAATGTGGCAACATATTCGCAACCGGTATTACAGGAAACATCGGAGGCCGAATAAGGATCGCATGATTCCAGCACCGTACCTTTCTGGGAGTAAAGACAGGCCATATCATAAAAATTCCCGCCGTCACAACTGCGATCGTAGAAATTGCATTCCTTGGCGTTATTTTCCGAAAGATCATAGGCGACCGTGTCATCAATATAAATTCGGGATTCAACATTGGCAATTGAGGCGAAAGCATAACAGGAACCGCAGGAGCCCTGGTTTTTGACCGGGGTTACCCGACCCTGTTCACGCCAGTCCCAGCGCTCCGGGACCGGTCCTTCCGCGATTTTGCCGACCGCATACTGGCCGGTCAGATGCGAAAGATTTACCCGCGGCGGTCGATAGCCGGTCCGTGGCGGAAGTTCCTGGTTGTTTTCCGGTAAAAGTGGTCCCGGTTGGGGTTCCTGGGCGACCGCATTCAGGGCCAGACCCGCCAGAAGGATCAAATTCGTAATGATTATCAATAACTTTGAACTCATAAAAATTCCCCTGTTTTGACGAATTATGGTTTTTCTCAATGTCTTATAACCTATGTCGTCATAGGGAATTGAATAATTAGGGGACTCGACGAATATGGAATTCAGAACGTATTAATTATTGTCCGGATGCTCAATTTCTGGGCATTTTTTAAGTACGCGAAATCCCGGCCGTCGGCGAAAGGATAAATGTTTTGTTGCGTAAATCGCGTTTACGGCTATATTCTCTTCAATAATATTGACGGGTTGGCTATAAACGACAAGAAATTACGATCATTAAAAACCGGCAAATTGTTAATTATCAACTCCGTCAGGATTGGCTATGTATAAATTGGTCGGAACCGATGGCAGCCGTTTTTATTCCTGGCTTCTGGATCCGGGGCGGTATATTATCGGTCGCAAAGAATCGAATCCATTCTGTATTCCGCATAAAACCGTTTCACGGAAACATGCCGAATTGACTGTCGAAAACAACGGTCAGTCTTTTTTCCTCGAAGATCTTGGAAGCCGCAACGGAACTGCAGTCAACGGCAAGCAAATTCATAATCGTGTCCGGCTGAAAAGTGAGGACAGAATTCTGTTCGGACAAACGGAATTTCGTCTGGCGCCTGTCGATGAAACCGAAAACGTGGCGGTGGCACCCTCTAAAGCACAACTTACGGCCGATAATATCCAGAATTCGGTTTTTATGTCCATTGATGAGGTCCTCAAACCCCTTCCCGAAAAGATTACCGATAATCCCCAGGTCCTGTCAACCCTGTTCGAAATGGCCAAAACATTGGTGATGTCCGAACCGAGGGAAATCATGCTGGAGCGGTCACTCAAACTGGTGTCGAATGTGATCCCGGCCCAGCGGTATGCGGTGCTGTTTGTTTCCGGGGATGATGGCGAGATATATACGGCGGCAACCCTTCTTCCAGATGGCAAAGACCCCGGAACTTTCCGGCTGTCGCGGACTATTGTCAATGAAATCATGAATAATAAGACGTCGATTTTAATGAACGATTCGACCGAGGATCCTCGCTTTGCGGGACAGAAATCGATTATCATGTCGCAGATCAAATCGGCTATCGCCGTGCCGCTGTTCGATGAAGATCGGGTTTTGGGCATCCTGTACGCTGACACCTCCAATCCCATGCATGAATATAATAACGATTACGTCCGGGTGATGGCCACCTTCGGGAATATTATCGGCTCGCGCCTTCTCAACTACGAACTTCTGACCAAACGTCAGGAAAAGGAAATTCTTGACGCCGAATTGCGGCGGGCTTCCTTGATCCAGAAAAAGCTCCTTAAAATAGATATTCCCGAATTAGCCGGTTATCAGTTACATGCTTTTCAGGAACCGTCCCTGTCGGTGGCGGGTGACTTGTACGATATCAAATTCCTTCCCGATGGGCATTTGCTGTTTATGGTGGCCGATGTTTCCGGGAAAGGCATGGGGGCGGCCCTGTTGATGTCGAACATTCTGGCTTCATTTCGTATTCTGTATGAAACGGATAATTTCGACCTGGCCCGGGCTGTCAAAAGCGTCTCGCTTCAGGTCTTTCGGCATAGTGACGCCGGAGATTTCGCCACTCTGTTCATCGGCCTGCTTGATCCGAAAAAACATGAACTGAGATATGTCAATGCCGGACACAATCCGCCCCTTCTGGTTCGAGCGGGAGGTAGTATCGAACATCTGCAACCGGGCGGAGTTATGATCGGGGCCTTTGATTTCGTGGAATGGACCGTGAGCGAGGCGAAACTCTCGCCGGGCGATTTGATTTTTATTTTCACCGATGGTGTTACCGAGGCTCAGAGGGATGATGAGCAGTACGGCGATGAGCGGATGGAAACTATCGTGAGTTGTAAGCGGGAAAAACAACCCGAGGAGATTGTCGATTGCCTGATGGACGAGATAAATAAATTTATGGGCGAGGCGCCCCAATCGGATGATATAACCATCCTGACATTGAAAAGGACACAATAATGACGCTTGAGAACGGACAGAACCTGGCGCATTTTAAAATTCTGCGTAAGCTGGGTGAAGGCGGCATGGGTGAGGTTTACCTGGCCGAGGATCAAAAACTCAACCGGAAAGTGGCCATTAAAATTCTGCAGGCCGAATTCTTTGATAACCCGGAGCGAAAACAGCGCTTTATCCGCGAAGCCAAAACCGCCGCCAAAATCTCGCATCCCAATGTGACGGCCATCTACGATCTGGATACCGCGGTCAATGAAAAAACCGGCCAGGAAATTTCTTATATCGTCATGGAGTATATCAGCGGCGAAAGCTTAAGCACTGTTTTAAAGGAAAAAACGCTGAACCTTTCCGAGCTGTTGCGTATCGCCGGAAAAATCGCGGCCGGTTTGGCCGCGGCCCATAAACTCAATATTGTCCACCGCGATATCAAGACGGACAATATCAAAATTGATGATGACGGCGAACCGCGCATTCTGGATTTCGGGTTAGCCAAACCTCTTGATCTGACGACCGAATCCGGCGATCCTCAGGCAACCGATACTATCTCGAAAGAATTGACCCAGGAGGGTAAAATTCTCGGGACCGTGTCATACATGTCGCCGGAACAGGCCCGGGGACAGGCGATCGATTCCCGGTCGGATATTTTTTCCTTCGGTATTCTGCTGTATCGCATGTTCAGCGGTGAATATCCCTTTGACGGATCGGATCGGGTTTCAATTCTGGCCAAAACGCTCGAGGCCCGCCATACCCCGGTGCGGCAGAAAAACGAAAATCTTCCGGCCGAGCTGGAAAGGATTATCGACAAGTGTCTTCAGAAAGATCCCAACGATCGTTACCAGGATACCCGCGATCTGGTGGTCGACCTGAGGACCCTCCGAAAACAGTTCGACAGCGGTGTGTCGGATTCTATCTCCGGTATCTCCGAAGCAATTTCGATTCCGGTTAAACCTACTCGCCTATGGCGTTATCTGGGAATTGTGGCGGCTTTTCTGATGGTGGCGGCGGTTTTAATCTATATGTTGCGGGGTCAATCGGGACCGAAACAGCAGTTGCAAGCCAAAGCCAATGCCTTGGCCATACTCGGTTTCGAAAACAAAACCGGTGACAGCGATCTCGACTGGCTTCAATCGGGATTGCCGGAAATCCTGATGACCGATCTGGCCCAGAATGGTTCCATAAACCTGATCAGCCGTAACAGAGTCCTGGATTGCCTCGATGATAATGATCGTTCGCAACCCGGCCTGCCTGATCACCAGGCTTGTATGAAAGCCGCTCGGTCGATCGGCGCTACCCGGGTGCTGTCGGGATCGTTTATCCGGATGGGAGAGCAGATTAGAATTGATGCCCGGGTGGAAGATGTCGAGTCGGGTAAAATCCTGATCGGCGAAAAAGCGGTCGGCGATAGTCCATTGATCCTGGTTGACAGCCTGACCCGCAAAATTGCCCAGGCTCTCAATCTCAAAGAGATTCTGGCCAATGATCGAGGAGTAGCCGAACTGACATCGTCGTCATCGGAAGCCTACAAAGAATATATCCTGGGTATGGATCAATTCAGCAACCTGTCATTCGATGAGGCCAATAAGCATTTCGAGAAGGCCATTGAAATAGATTCGACTTTCGCCCTGCCCTATATGCGTATCGGCATGACCTATGCCATGCAGGGCCGGGGACAAAAGGGAGTACCTTACTTCACGTCCGCCCGGAGGTTCGAACATAAACTGCCGGTTAAAGATAAAAGCCTTCTCGATATTTACTGCGATATCTGGCTGAATGCCGATTTCGACAAGGCTGTCAGTAAGATGCAGTCTTTCGTGGCCAATTATCCCCATGATAAGGAGGCCCGAGCGGTTTATGCCCTTCTTCTTTATTCCCTGGTTCGAGATCCCCAGGCCTCAATAGCCCAGCTTGATACGGTGATAATGCTCGATCCGCATTTCTTTCTGGCTTATTCCTGGTATGTGGAAGTCTATGCCAAAATGGGCGATTATGATCAGGCAATTGAATATGCCCGGAAAATGAAGGAATACTACCCGGAATCGGTGGAAGCATCCAATACCCTGGCCGATCTTTATTTTGCTCAATTCCGGCTAGATGAGGCATCCTTTGAATATCAGGCCATTCTCGACAAATATCCCGAAAATAAAACCGCCATTAGGGCAATGATGAATATCGCCATCCTTGGAAAAGAGTTCGGAGAGGCGGAAAAATATGTCGAGATGCTTAAAGAATATTTCGCCGATGATCCCTACCAGATGATTGAATATTACAACAGGAAAGCAAATCTGTGTACCTGGGCGGGCCGCTTCGGGGATGGTCTGGATATGATATTGAAAGGCTGCGATTACGCCATGCAAATCGGCGACAGTACCCGGATTTTCAATCAGAAATTCGCCATGTCGGGATATTTCGAAATGCTCGGTCAGGTCGATAGTGCCCTGTACTACGGTAAACTGGCATCGTACTATGCCTCGCAGTTCCAGACCCTGAGTTATCCGATTCAGGTGGTCAGCATCAGCCGCAAGGATTCCGCCAATGCCAGGAGTCTTTTCCGTGACGCGGTGACCAATTTCAAGGCCCGCACCCCGAAGGAGATCTGGACCCTGGTGGATCGTCTTGAGATTATTTTCAACGGCTATATTGATGCGGATACGGCGGCTCTGATCAGAGGCTATCATTCTATCGTGGATGATCCCGATTATCGTTCCACAGGGGATCTGCAGATACTCGGTCGTCTTGAGGTCCTGACCGGGAAATATCGTGAGGGAATAGAAACCCTGTCTCCGGTAATTTCGGGTAAGGATGAAACAGCCAATGGCTTTGTCTATCTTATGGCCAGGTACTATCTGGGAGTTGCCTGTGAGGCTCTCGGTGATAACAAACAGGCC
The DNA here is from genome assembly GCA_016933955.1 of Candidatus Zixiibacteriota bacterium. NCBI lineage: Bacteria > Pseudomonadati > Candidatus Zixiibacteriota > Candidatus Zixiibacteriota bacterium. The sequence goes on along the minus strand of JAFGTT010000009.1, from coordinate 94,009 downwards.
GCCGAGCACTACTCCGAGATTATGAAATACTGGAGTCGGCCTCAGATCGAAATGCGGGAAATCAACGATGCCCGAAAACGACTGGATCGACTGACCGGTTGACCCGGCTATTTAATTTCGAACGTTACGCGGCTGGAACGTCCGAACTCATCGATACAAAGCAACCGGTGTCTCCCTGGTTCCGGGGTATAGAATAACTCCGAACCGGATGCGGTGGTGGCGTAAAGCTGATCATCGAGAAACCAGTGGATGCGACCACTGGCCAGCGCCGCCGAGGCTCTGAAGACTATTTTCTGGTACTCCCCTGGTGCCTCCGGACGCATGACATAAACCCCCTTATCCTCCGGCGACAATACTACCGGGTTCTCATCGGCAACCAATCCCCGGCAGGCTGAATTGTGTTCGGGGAGAGGTTGCGTCAATCCTTGGGCCAGCAACCAGCGTGACATCCGGGCCGGCCAGATTTCGGCCACAACCGTATCGATCCGCGAAGCTGTGTGCCGGCAGGAGCGACAGAGGAGATAACCGTGATCATGATCGACCAGAAGGCGTTTATGGATATCGCATACCGCCGGCGAGGAAACCTGTTTGATATGCAGTGCCTCTTTGGATTCGGGGCAGTCCGGTCCGGCGGGCATACCACTGACCGTGCAAACCCGGCGAACTCCGATACCGGGCGGACGGTCGAACCATTTCAGGGGCGTCCCGCGGGTGACCTCCTTGAATATCGCCAGCATCAGGGGAACTGAGGTCTCGGCGCCGACCAGGTACGGGGAACCCTCACCGGAGAAATTGCCCGTCCAGACCCCCACGGTGTACTGCGGATTATAACCGACCGCCCAGGCATCCCTGCGGCCGTACGATGTTCCTGTCTTCCAGGCTATAGTCGGGCAATCGACCGTGAATTCCCATGATGTCACCAGATCCGGACGCTGAAGATTGGTTAATATATCGGTCACCAGGTACGAGGCCTCCTCGGACAGAATTATCCGTTTCACCGTGGTTTCCTGCCCGGTCATTTCTTTCACCGGAATGTACTCGCCTTCCCGCCCCAGGGTGGCATAAAGGTTGGTTAGCTCCAGCAGAGTTACCTCGCCTGCACCAAGCACCAGCGGCAAACCGTATTCATAGTATTTATTATCAAGGGAACGGAGACCGCCATCCTTAAGCAATTGGTAGAATTTCTCCAGTCCGACCCGCGAGGCGACGTTGACCGCCGGGACATTGAAGGAATTGATCAGGGCCTCATCGACCGCCACGATTCCGTGGTACTGCTCATCATAATTTTCCGGGGAGTAACCGGAGTAACTGACCGGAATATCCTCGATCCGGCTCGAGGGGCTTATCAGTCCCGATTCGAATCCCAGGGCATAGACGAACGGTTTAAGGGCCGAGCCGGGCGAACGGCGGGCCATCGCCCCGTTAATCTGGCCGCCGTGACGGCGGTCGTTGAAATCCGGTGATCCGACCAAAGCCAGTATTCCGCCGGTTTGATTGTCGAGAACCACGATCGAAAGATTGTGGATATTTTTTTCGATCAGGGTCCGGTGGTAATCCGTGGCCAGTTTCTCACAGACCACCTGGGTATTGAAATCGATCGTGGTACGATGCACCGGCGTGTCGGGATACCGGCTGATAATATCCTGGGCAAAATGGGGGGCGATAAAAGACCGTGTGGTCCTTTGTTCGGGGATGTCCTCGGCCAGGGCATGTTTGTATTCCATGGAGTCGATCACACCTCGGACCGTAAGTATCTCAAGTAATTGATTCCGACGGTGACGGCATGAGGCTGGATTAAGATCGGGCCGGAAAAGATTGGGCGATGAGGGTATTGCCGTCAGGATGGCGGCCTCCGAGAGCGTCAGTTGGTCGGCATTCTTACCGAAGTAGAAAAATGAGGCCGCCCCGACACCCTCAATATTCCCGCCGTACGGAACCAGATTGAAATATATCTCCAGCAATTCGTTTTTGGAATAGTGCATTTCAAGCTGAATCGCCCGGAACAGCTCTATCAATTTGGCCGTGATAGTTCGTGGACGGGATTCCATCATACGGGCAATCTGCATGGTGATGGTCGAACCGCCCCGGACCACCCGCCCGGCCCGGAGATTATCGACCGCCGCCGTGATCAATGAAACCGGATTGAAACCGGGGTGATACCAGTACCAACGATCCTCACAGGCTATTACAGTACGAACCAGTTTCGGAGATATCTCCTCGAGCCTGACCGGCTTGCGCCAGAACCGGTCGCGCGAGGAAAAACTGCACAGCAGATGACCGTCACGACTGTAAACAAAATGTGATGAGGCGCGGACTAGCCGGTTGGTCGGAAGCGGGCAGATAACCCGGTCGAGCATAATTACCGTCGCAGCCAGGATTATCACTCCCAGGGCAATCCGGGATACCCTTCGGTATCCCGGAAAAATCGCTATTACTTTCCGTACAGTCATGTTGCTCTATGGTTCTTTTCTTTCGATAATATTCAGGATACCCGATGAGGCCGATCCGGCGATAACCGGGTTGTACATGCACTCGGCGGCTACCGGTGGAATTTTGAACTCTCCGATGGCGATGGCCCTCAGGCTGTAATAGATGTCAAGCGGTCGTTTTGGCCAGAGATGCGCAAAAATCAGCAAGCGGTCATCGCGTATGTCCTGATAATCTATTTTAAGATCGCTTCGGGGAATCCAGTTCATACGTGGAGTGGTTATAAGTCTTGGATTTTCAATCTCCAATCCGGCCGGAAGGAGGTCGTTGATAACCACATTGTCCAGATCGCGATCGACCGCCTCGACCCGAATATGAGCAATCACCTGTGTCCCGATCTCAACCGCCTTCAAGTCGAGCGGAGTCCCGTCGGCTCCCAGATATTCTCTGTTCACTGTGATTCCCCGGGTAAACTCATCAGGAGCATTGGATACCGGTACCCCGCTGGCCTGCCAGTAGTAAAAACAGGTCCCGGCCCCGGAAATATCGATATTGACCGCTTTTCCGCCCGGATCCTTCCGTTCCAGTTTAAAGTCATCGGTTCCGAAGGAGTAACTCGAATCGCCTGCAATTTCAAGGGTTCCTGTGAAATTACTTTCTTCCCGTCCCCGTAAATATTTCCCCAGGGCCATCAGGGCATATGCCGTTTCCTGAGTGGTATACCATCGTCCCAGCCGGGCCTTTTCGATCAGGTCTTTGGCCAGGACGGCGCAGGAGGGATTCTCCGGATCGATAGTGTTCAGGACCTCAAGTAAAATAGCGGTACTGCGGACACCGGAACAAAAATTGCCCCCCGTTTCTGGTTCATAATTTTCCGGTTGGATATTGGTTGGGAGCAGACTGGCAGCTGTCTCGCGATCATCGGCCAGGGCCAGCACCCCGGCCAGCTGGAACCGCGAATCGACCGTCAGATCCTGGGTCGGAAGTCCTCTGACATAATTGACCGCCTTTTTGTCGATTTCTCCGGCCTGAGCAAGAACATAAGCGGCGTAAATGCGGCAGGGGATACCGATCTCATCGCCCGGAAATCTCTGCCCGCGGGTATATATTTTTAAATTACTGATCAATTTCCGGCGGATTTTCGGATCGACATAAAAACCGGCTTTATCAGCCTCGAGAATAAAATGAGAAGCATAGATCGAGGCCCAGTGATTGACCGGACCATCGCCCGGCCAGAAAGAAAACAACCCGTCGGGGCGCATCATTCCTTTCAGTTTGATTAAACCTTCCCGGATAAAATAATCCGGGCCGCCGGTGCTGAATACTTCCGGTTGAACAAATCGGGCCAGATCATTAAAATAGAGCAGAGGAAATAATCCTGAGGTAGTCTGTTCCAGACAGCCATAGGGGTATTGCACCAGGTAATTGATATTGCGGGTAAACTGCGCCGCGGCCAGAGACGAGGTGTGAATGCTGTACTGCCCGGTTTCCGCAATCCATTCATCCGGCAAAACAAAACTGGCCGTCATCTCCTGATTAATGGCTCCCGAACCGAAGCGGGTGACAAGCGGCTGAGTCGGTCGATTGGCCAGTTCGAAATTGATCTCGGAGTGTTCCAGTCCATCGGCGGCATGAACCCGGCACTTGATAAGACCCGGAGTCAGTCCGGCTTTCAACCGGAAAACCACCCGACCCTCGCTGTTGCTGCTCAAGCTGACATTCTGCACGGCCGGTGATATAATCCCGATCGGTCCCTGGCAGTCCAGTTGCACCGAGATATCCGCCGTCCATCCGGAATTATTGAACAGGGTTATCAGGCCATCGAATTCATCATTGGGACTGATAAACCGGGGAAAACTTTCTTGCAGGACAATATTGTCCCGGACAATTATTTCATCAGTGACCGAACCGTACAGGTTTTCCCTTACAGCCAAAGCCATAATGACCAGCTTGCCGTTAAATTCCGGAATCCCAAAATTAACCACCGCGCGGCCGGATTCATCGGTTTCCACAATTCCCGACCAGAGCGCCACTGGTTTGACCCGACGGGCGGTAATCGGATTGAGATGCCGCTTACGGGCGGCCTCGAAAAGGTCGACTCCTCCCGATGGACTGAGATGACTGGCGGCCCGTTCGATCTCGGGATAAATAAAGGAATAGATATCGTACGGCCTGAGGGACAGCTTCCGTTTGCCATAAAAAAACTCCAGCGGATCGGGCGTACGGTAATCAGTCAACTGCAGTATCCCGGCATCCACCGCCGCTACCGTCACTTTAGTCCTGCCCGGTCTGGCAACCTGCAATTCAATCTTAAGATCATTTCTGGGTTTGATCACTTCGGGAGCGGTAATAGAAACCTTTAACCCCATTTCAGTCATATCCAGCATGATTGGTGCCACCCCGAATGCCCGGGACGGTGACATTGGATCGATCTCGCCCGCCTTCTTTATAACCGTCGCGGTAATATAGGCATTGGGAAAGAAATCCTTTCTAACCGGGATATTTATCTCCGCAGTATTCTCCGCCATATCATAGGTGATAAACTCAATTACCCGGTCTTTTTCGATCGTAACCAGAAGCTTTCCTCCGAACGGCGACCTGATCTGCACAATAGCATTGTCCCCGGGAGGGTACGATTTCCGGTCCAGGTCGATCTCGATCCGATCCGGTTTATCCATCGACCACGGTGCATATCCCCACCCGGAAGCATAAAATAAGACCGCCGCCTTGTGTCCGCCCTTGCAGTCGACCGCCTCGATCAGGTAACTGCCATTCTGCGGCGGAACGAACCAGGCCGATAGTCCCGAATCGGGCAGAGCCTGACGGAGCGAATCCTGGATAATCAATTTTCTTTCGGAAATATAGCGGTAACGGCCGTTGTCGTCTTTTCGGAGAATGGAATTGTACACCACCCGGTAGAAATTAATATCAGTCTCGGCCAGCGAGGTTGCCGTTCCGTCAGAATTAATTATGGCCAGGCTAAACCGGCAGGAATCCCCGGGTTTAACAAAACTCTCAAAATCCTTCCTGATACCGAGATATCTCGGGTAAGGATGAATCGTAATATCGGTATAGGCGCTAACCGCTCGTCCGCCCTGCTCGGAAACCGTGGCGGAAATCAACCCTTTCAGTGCCGAGCCGGGCCGATAACCTTCCGGGATAGAGGATTTGAAAGTATAATAACCGCTATCGTCCAGATGATTTTCAGGCAGATCGATCTCGACTCGCGAGAATTCGACATTGTAATCGTCAAAGGTATAATCCTCATAACCGGCCGGAGCAAACGGTTGGGCTTCGATAGTAATGTGGGCCGAAACATTATGTCCCGCCGCCGCCGGCCCGAAAAGAAATTTGCCGGTTACGTCAATCGGCACGGTGCGACCTGCCTGGTATTCCTTCTCCGGCGTTGTCACCGTCGTTTTTATCCGATCAGGCATGAATTCCTCGACCTGAAACGATGTCCGGCCGATTTCCATATCTTCGCCGATACGGGCCACCGCCCGGTAAACACCGGTCCGCGCAAAATCAGGTATTTCCAGATCGACCGCCGTCATAGATGAACCGCCGGTACTCACCCGGAAACTCTGGAAATCCCTTCCTCCCGGTTCGGTGATATTGATGAAATAAGGGAATTCATCGGGCACTGTACCGCCGACGCCCCGCACCAGTGAAACAATATGAGCCGTGTCGCCTGGCCGATAGACACCCCGATCAAGATAGATAAATGACTCATATCCGGAGACCAATTCCGGCCGGCCTCGCACATCGAAATCGCTGGTCGGTAACAGACAATCATCGAACTTCAGGAAGCATAAATCACCATTGTAAGTGACAATTATCAAATAGGGATCATAACCCTCGATTTTTTCGGCGATGTCGTTGAAAACAACCAGCCCCCGTGAATCGGTCTGACCGGTCAGAAGAACCTGGTTATTCCGACTCATCAGGGTAACCGAGGCTTTGGCCAGGGGGGCGGTTTCCGAGAGAGAATTGGCCCAAACCATCAGATAATTGTCCGACTGCCGGGCCATAAGGCCGATATCGGTTTTCATCACCAGACGGCTGTCCTGTCTCCAGCGGTTGCTTTTTATACGGGCCGATACCTTGAAAATACCGCGAACCGTATCCGGAATTATCCCACCGATATCAATCGTGGTCCTGATGGGCTGATTTAGCTCACCTTCCAGGGTTTTATCTATTGAAAAGAAGTTTTTGCCCAGAATACTCAGGTTGGCACGATTATAATATCCACCGGAAAAACCATACCCCGATGAAAGAGCATACAGAATATTATTGACAAAGACCTGTTCCACCTCGACCAGTAGCGTATCGACATTGATGGTTTCGACCTCCAGCAATCCGGCCCCCTGACGGGGCAGATACATGCCCGGCGAGGTAAACTCGATCGATGGCGGCAGATCCGGGATAGTTATGATTGAGGAAAATTTAGTTTCCAAAAATGACCCGGATATTGATGGTAATCCCTCGGACAGGGTAACAGTGTAAGTCCGGCCGGGCTCGAAATCCCCGCTAAGTTGCATCCAGTTGCGATTGGCCCGGGCGGTGAAATCAAATTCGGGGGATACCGAAATAAAACTCCGTACCGTCTCATCATTGATCCCATCAGACAGAAAAATCTGAATACCGCCTTTCTTTCCCTCGATCAAAGGTCGGGCGCTTTTCACGATAAGACGTTTCTTGGATTCGAGATATAGAGATTGCCGGTATTCGGTTTCGAGCCCCTGTCCGCAGGTGAAACATGGCAATCCACTGGCGATAGTCAGGATATATTCCTGCCGCCTATCCGTTACTTCGAGCTCTTCGGTTTCAATGGTAACATTGGCGGCATACGTCCGGCGGGCCTCCTCAACTTCGGTCTCAGTCATATCCATGCTGTAATCGCTGATGGTGAAGGCGAGATGGTTTTTCGACGATCCTTCACCGCCATCGATACCCAATTTCATCTTCAACTGTTCAAGATCGACCCGGTAATTAAACCATAGATTAATGCCCAGCCGAACACGGCCGGGAATATCCGGAGCGTACAGGGGATGATAATCCATGGAGATTATGGTAAGGGGCCCGGTGACCAGCCGGAAGGTTCGTTTCTCATTGATTCTGTTGCCATTGTAATAGGTTTTTTTTGATTTGACCCGGATTTTATACTCGCTGGCCGGATTCAGTTCATTATCCGGGTAAAAACGGAGAATATCCTGCTCGATCCAGCGGGCCACCCCCGAAACCGGCGGATCGAACTCCAGCGGCGGATCGAGCACCGGCTGATCAAGACTGTCTTTGGGAACCATGTCCCGGCTGAATTTGACCGTTATATTGGTGGCCGGATCGATTTCGCCCTGGGGCTCGAAACGGGCCACCGACACATTCAGGTCGGGACCGCTCTGAGTTCCCTCAGCCAGTAAATCAACCGCAATAACCATCCCGATGATGGATAGTATCAGAGCCGCTCCCACATAGAGCGTGCGGTGATCAAACCTAAATTGAAACAATTGTATCATTACCCCCTCCCAGAAGTAGATATGTTTGAAAAAAATGAGTGCCCTGCATCTGTTATACCAGAAGATATTTTTTCGGTTCGAAATATTTTGCTTAAGATATACCACTCCCGGAATATTTTCAACATGATAAAATTCCAATCTTTTTTATGGATACAAATAACTTTATCACTTGACATCAATTGAATTTTTATTATTTTGCACTATCGGTCCAGTGCCGATCAGCAATCAGAATCAATGTTGATCAGAAATTCTAATATTAATGAAATTTATTTCGTTGATGCATGGTCCGATTGAAACCATCCGACTTATATGTGTAAGGCCTGAAATTATCCGTCTATATTGATAAGGAGCATATTATAAAAGGAAAAGCCGTCAGGAAAGATCAAAAGGGGTGCAACCTGTTATTGGTTCAGAATGAAATTCCGATGCGGAATGCGACCAGGAGTATGCTCGACCGTCTTGAAATCGGATGCACTGCTGTTACCAGCCGGGATGAAGCCGTAACGGTTTACCATGAGTCGATCAGGGAGGCACGCCGGTTCGATGCCGTCATGATCGACCTGGATACGTTCGGGGATAACGAAGCTGAAGAGCTGATCCGCGGTTTGTGCCGAATCGATCCTTTTGCCATGGTGATTATTTCCAGCCAGACCACCCGAAATCCGCTGATGGTGGATTATCGAAATATCAACATCCATAAAAGGATTCTGAAGCCCTATACCGTTGAATCACTGGGATCGGTAATTCGAGAACTGTTGCCGAATAATTGACCGGTAATTACCAGACAGGTCTTTTTTGTAAGATCATTCGAAGCCGGCGGATATTTCTGCCGGATTTTCGACTGCGGCCAAAGACCTGTCCTCGCGCTCGGCTTTCAGGTTACGCTCGATCAGGGCATAGGCATTGTGATTGTGAATCGATTCGATATTGTCGGACTCGACCGTGAACCAGTCGATCCGATTATCGCCCGCCACCCGCTGGGTAATTCCCCGCACCACATCTTCAACAAACCGCGGGTTTTCATAGGCATGTTCGGTGACATATTTCTCGTCTTTTCGTTTCAGCAGTGAATAAATTTCGCACGAGGCTTCGTTCTCCACTATCCGTATCAATTCCTCGAGCCAGACCAGCCGGTTGGTACGGACCGAAAGAGTCACGATCGACCGCTGGTTATGAGCCCCATAATTGGATATCTCCTTGGAACACGGGCAGAGGGTGGTAATGGGAACCCTGACTGTCAGCACCAGGTCGATTTTTTCATCACCGTTACTCGAGGCCGAGATAGTACACAAATAATCGATCAAACCGCGTGACCCCGTGACCGGAGCCTCTTTTTCGATAAAATAGGGAAATGTCAATTCCAGATGGGCTTTAAGGGCATTCAGCTTTTTGCGGGCGGTCACCAGGATGGCTCCCAGATGAGTGATATCAAGCGATTGGCGGTGCTCGTTGAGGATTTCCACAAAACGGCTCATGTGGGTTCCCTTGAAATGGTGCGGGAGATCAACATAAAAATTGACATCCGCCACCGTCGCCTGCTTGACCCGGTTAGGATCCCTGACAACGACCGGTAACCGCAGATTTTTTATTCCGACTTTATCGATACTTATTCTCCGGTGATCCGGTAAATTTTGAATATCTTTCATCAATGTCCCCCTTGCTAACGGGTAACTTCAATATAATTGTTTTCCGATTCCCGAAGAGTGATCCGGTGGAGTTTACCGCCGCCCAGTTTCCGATCGAGAATTTCCCAGATCCGGTTGGCGAAATTCTCGGTGGTGGGAATCAATCCCGCCATGAAATCGACATCGCTGTTCAAGTTTTTATGATCGACCCGGGCGACTATCTCCTCCTCGATCACCCGTTTCAAATCCTTCAGGTTGATGACCATACCCGTTTCCCGGTCGATCTCACCGATAACGGTGACCTCAAGGGTATAATTATGTCCATGACCGTTGGGATTGGAGCAGGGGCCGAAAATCTCCCGGTTTTTCCCATCGCTGTATGACGGGTTGTACAAACGGTGTCCGGCGCAAAAAACCACTCTTCTGGTGATAGTTGTTTTCATAAAATTCACCTTTCGACATAATCCCGATCACTCGCCCCCGGCCGGCAAACCGACCCGGGTGCGGTAATACCTTTTACGAAGATATAACAGGAAAATAAGGTAAAGGTTCATGGGAATACCGATAAAAATCAATCCCAGCCACGGTTTCTGAAAAACGGAAAAAAGAATGATCACGAAAATATGCGTTCCAAAACAGAGCGCCGACTGCATAACCATCAGGGAACGCCGCCCGAACCGTTCCATATTATCATTCAACGGACTGCCGCGAAACATCTTTCCGTCGACCGATGCCACCAGGCGGTCCTGCCAGCCATAAACGATCAAATAGAACAGGCGCAATCCGGCCAGAAATGCCCGGGCGGAACGGTTATTGCTGAAACGGTCCAGATCGTCGCGGGATCGTTCATCGCGTCTCGACGAAAGCGTCTTGATACCGAATGTATCCAGATAAGCCAGCTGGTAATAATTGAAAAAAGAACATTGAATGAAGGTCGATAATACGGCCAGAATACCCCACGCCAGATATGCAGTCGAGATATTTTCCATCGCTCTCAGGGCAATTGCTCCTATGACCAGCGTCAGAGTAACAAAATCGCCGAGAGAGTCCAAATACCGCCCGATCAAATGGCCCCGACCGGTCAGGCGGGCCAGAGCCCCGTCGCAGGCATCAAAAACATCCTTGAAATGAAGAGCCACCGCCGCCAGAATAAAATATCCCGAATAAAACAATCCGGCCGAAACAAGGCCGCTTAAAATCGACATCAGGGTGACTATTTCGTGCGGGATTTTCAGATGATACAGCAGACGAATAACATGGCGAAAATAGAGAATCCAGAGAATGGAAATATTGAAATACCTTTTATCAGGCGGCAGTTTTTCCGATTTCTCCAGGTCCGCCATGACCATCAAACCCCGTCGGGCATCCTTGGCAGCATAATATTCTGCCCGGTCAGACGGTGAGAATCATCCCCGGCCAGGTACAGTATTTTCTCGGCCACCTGCTCCGGAGTCAGATCAGCAGTTACTCCGGGAGGAACGGCGCGACGAAACATATCGGTATCGACTCCCGAAAGTGTAAGCTGGTTGACCCGGATATTTTTTTCTTTATTCTCCAGCGCGAGAATTTCAGTCAGTCCCCAGAGCCCGTACTTACTTATATTGTAAGCTCCGAAGCCCGGAAATTTTTCGGTTCCGAAACATCCCGAATAGGACGAGATATTGACAATCGTCCCACCCGACTCGGGATCCATAAGGGGGATAATTTTCTGCGCCAGGTAAAAAGGAGCCACCAGGTTGGTTTCCAGCATCAGTCGAAACTTATCAACCGGGTATTCCCGCATCAAACCGGCCTCGAACCGGGCGGCGTTGTTGATTAAAATATCAACCCGATTGAAGCGAGAGCGAACCTGATCGATAAAACTGTCAATCCGATCCAGCTCCGCCAGATCGAAAACCTCATGATAAACATTTCTTCCCAACGAGCGGCATTGCCCGGCGATGGATTCCAGTTCGGAGTCAGTTCGGGAGACTAAAATCAAATCGGCGCCTTGACCGGCAAAAAGTGGCGCCGTGGCCCGGCCGATCCCGCGGCCGGCCCCGGTGATGAGAGCGGTTTTATTTTCAAGTTTTTTCATGACGAATATCACCGGCCCGATACAACCGGCCCATATTTTCTCCGAAGATCATCATCCTGTTATCTGAATATATTGCCCCGGCCCCGCAATTTCAAGACTTTTCCCCATCATACCATCGGGAGTCGAATATTTCATTTATTCTGGATGCAATGATGAAGTCATTTTTATGCAGACCGGAAATGGCATGGGTCCAGATGGTGAATTCAACCAGGCTGTAATGCACGCAGAAATCGGGATGATGTCCCTCGGTTTCGGCGATCTCTTCGACATCTCTCAAAAAGGCCATGACCAAGCGGAAGTTCCTGAACCTGAATGATTTTTGAAGAGCCTTGATTTGATGTCCGTCTTTCTCCATAGGTTGAACTTCCCACCCGGTCACCTGTGGCAGGAGTTCGTTGATTTCCGCATCGTTCAGGGGTGCGGCGCCTTCCTCGCACGGGATACATTTAATTTTATTGAGTTGCTCGACCATATATTATCCTTTCCAAAATTCATTCCAATTGGATTCAATAAAACTACGAAAAGAGAAGCTGCATGATTAAGATTTATAATCAGGGGAGTATGACAGGGAAATCCGGGAATTCGTAATTTATAATTTAATGTAAAAGATAGAAAAATACCTGCCGACTGGTAATGGCAATTGGTTTTATTTTAGACCGGATTGTTTCCTGTAACGGCGCCATTCCCCATAAGTCGGGGTGGTATAATAGCGGGCTTTTGTTTCGTCCTGAGGTTCCCGCTGGATCGATTCAATACCCTCGGAACGTACCCGCCCGATAAATTCAGCGATCACCAAAACCGCCTCCTGGATAATCTTACATCGTAACTCGCCGGGATTTTCGACGGTTGCCTCCGTTTTCTGCCTGATAATAATATCGCCGGCGTCAAGTCTGGAGACCATGTAGTGCAGAGTCCACCCGGCGTTTTTATAATCGCGGTTATAAAGCGCCCAGAATTCGGATTTAACCCCGCGATATTCCGGCAATAATCCCGTATGTAAGTTCAAAAAACCATTTTTCTGCCGCTTGAGAGTCTTGGGTGTAATATATGAAGTCCCGAAACCGATCAGAAGATCTTCCGGATCGAGCTGATGGCGGTTAATATTTTCTACCTCGATATGCTCCGGCAGAATCATATCCGGCAGATTTCGGGCGCCCTCGCGGGCGAACCAGAGGTTGAGCCAGTATTGAAAAACGAAATTAAGGGGGCCGACTTTCCTGAGTTTATTGACATAGAATTTATTCGATGGCCGCCCGGTTTCGATAATGATCTGATCGGGTGCGGCCAGTCGGGCGATTTCCGATGCAAAATACCGCCCGTAAATGGAATTATTGGTGACCAGGATTATTTTCATCGAAAAGGATTCCCGCCAGTTGCCGGATATTGACAAATTCGATTTCCCGGTTGTTCCGGTCCGCCATGATCTTTATATATTCGATATTTTTCTTTAAATTATCAAAACTGTACAATTTCCTTCGCCAGTCGCGAAGAGCCGAGATGATTTCATCAATATGGAAATAATTTACAAAGAATTGAGCGTGGCTGTTTTTGAAAAAATCCCGCACCAGCATTTTAAACAGCAGGGGAGTAGTACAGGTGGTCAACATCACCCGTTCGGTTCCGAACCGATGCGCCAGTAGGCGGCTTTTAAAAGTGTAAGCCGGGATCATTTTAACCCCGTGCCAGATATATGGTTCGTATGAAACATTGCCCCAGTCGTACATATCGGTCCCCCGGCGACCGTCGAATTTCATCTTTGGCAAAGGGCTGTAATCCACCCTTACCCCGGCCTCATATAGTCTCCTGATAGAAAACTCGTTCTGGAAAGTCCAGCCCATATGAACCAGGTCGGGATGATTTAGGGCCTCGGAGCCAAGCCGGATATTTTCGACAATGTTAGTTTCCGAGATATCCTGGCGATTGTGATTGTCGTAGTAATGCAGATGCCAGGCCCAGGCCGAACCATGCCGAAGAACTGTCTCCCAGATCTCCCGGTACTGCTGATAACAATAATGGGCCGAACCGTGATAATCGCGGACTTCGCTGTCGGCCCGGATATTGAATGTCCATTTGATATCAGGCAGGTCAAACAGCTTCGGGATATTTTCGATTCCCCGGAAGGTCATCTTTTCGGGGTAGGTGTCGCGGTCCGGGTCGCAATCGATCCCGATCGCCACATAGAGTTTATTTTTTTGCGTTACCGGCATCTTTAAAACGTTGCCACAATCTGTTTCATGTTTATAAACGCCACCAAGATAGCAAAATGCAGACAGAAGTCAAGAAATGTCCCTTGGTGATAAGACCTCAAAGCGACGGACTATTTTTCAGTCGTGAACCTCAGATAGGAATTGAAAAACTCATCTCTTAAGTATTTATGCATCTCGAAATTACGATCGGACGTATCCGCCGGTATCAAATAATAAAACGGGTTGGATTCATTATTGGCCAGAACCGAATGGCACAGGGCGCAATCAAAAGATATGGTTCGGCCGCTATCGTCACGGAGTTCGTCGTTGTGACATCGAAAACAACCCCCATTACCGCGATGGCCGATGTTATTTGCGTAGCTGCCCCATTTGATATTCATCCGCTCATGAATATTGCGTCTGTAAATCTCTCTTAAAACAATAATATTGGTGTCCAGAGATACCCGCCCCGATCCATATTTCTGTGGATACGCTCTGGAATAGAATCCTTCAAGATGATCCGCAATTCCTCTCAAGGCGGCCTTCTGGGTTGCATAATTACGCGTTATGGCCGTCAGCGCCTCGCGTTTAAAATACGGCCATGAAACATTAAACAATCCCAGTCTCATGCGGTCATCAAGGGCCTTTTCGGGATCTTCATAAATATGGGTTGCGCGGTTGTGACAATCGACACAATCCAGGGTCCGAATATTGCCATAACTGACCGGGGCATCTTTGAGGTTATCGTTGAAATACCGGTGATATGAACCATCGGGCCGAAGGACTCCAACCCAGATCATATCCTTCCGTTTATCATCGACCGAGGCATAGTGAACCTCGTTTGTTTCCGAAGTATGCCAGTGGATGCCGGCTTTTTTGTTTTTCAAGCCGGCATCGACTTTTAAAGCCAAAGTGGTGTAGCACGGGGTGGAATTTTCATCATGATCATATTTAAAAATTGTCTTCAGGCGGTTGCCGTAAAATTTATCCGGCCAATGGCATTTCTCACAGGTTTCCCGGGCCGGGCGAAGATTATGCACCGGCGTCGGAATGGGTCGTTCATAAAGATTGAAAGTAACCGAAATCATCTGCCAGACACCGTTTAATTTGGCATCTATGGCCGCTCCGATCCCCTCACCGACATGGCACTCGACACATCGCACTCGGGCATGAGGCGAATCCTGATAGGTGACCCACTCCGGATTCATGACACTATGGCAGGCCGTACCGCAGAAATTCGGCCGGTCCATAAAATGCAACATCTGAACACTGGCTCCGCCCATAAAAAGAATATTTATCAGGGTCAAAATGGCAATGGTGCGGAATACTCCTGATCCCGCCATTCCGGCCTGATTGGCCTCAGGGTCGAATCGTTCCGATAAAAGTTCGCGGGTCCTTCTGCCGGTTTTCTTTCTGTAAATGCGCCATCCAACAGGAATCAACAGCAGACCAATAATAAATAACGCCGGGAAAAGCAGGTAGGTTATCAGTCCGACATAAGCATTGGTTAACAGACCGACCATCCGGGCCGCCTCGAGCAGAATGAAAATGATAAACGCTGAGGTGGTCAAAATCACTCCGGCTCTTCCGCACCAGTTGACCGTCAGTCCCCGGATGAAATGAGTGAATTTATCAATAATTGTCATTACCTGTTTTCTGGGGTAAAAAACCTCTCGTAAGTTTTCTGTAATTCGCCGGATCGTATTTTGTCCTTGAGAATCGATGTGTTTTCATATAGCCAGCGATGCATCGGATCGTTTAATAACCTTTCAATAAAGGCATTGACTTCCGGGTCGTTATAAAGTTTGGCCTCCGGCAAAAACTTGAAATAGAAATGTTGTGCCACCTCATACATCCCATGCCACCAGGTGTAATCCGGTCCCATCATGGCCGCCCCATGCCTGGTCCGGCGTCCTTCATGATGCCATAACTCCCAGTAAGTCCATTCGATCTTATTGCCGAACTCAGCTGGATTCTCCAGTAGTTTGTTTTTCCTGATAAGGGCCATGATTTCCCCGGCCGGTTGGCCGAATTTCTCATCGTATAAATTAACCAGAGCATCAAACTGGTAAAAATGACCATCGATAAAGACCCGGGTATGGCAGGCGGTGCAGACGTCTTTCATATTCTTCCGTTTCACCTGCCAGTTTTCCTTATGCTTTGATACCGGCGGCCTCAGGGTCCAGGCTAATCTCTGCCCGACATCATGGGAAACACTTTGGCTGCGGGTGGCGGAGATATGGCAGGTGGCGCAGGTATTGGCCTCGAAATAATCTTCGCCGACAACCCAGCGGGCACTTGCGAGATTCATGTCCTCAATATGCGTGTAATATGCATTACCATGCTTGGATTCCTCGTATACTTCCTTCTGTGGATGATCCGGCCCGAGATGGCATTTGGAGCAGGCTTCCGGCTGACGCGCCTGGGCTTTGGAAAAAGTATGCCTCGTATGGCAAGCGTTACAGGCTCCTTTGGAACCATCGGGGTTCAGCCGCCCGATTCCGGAATTGGGCCAGTTTTTAGGCGACAGGCGATTGGGTGAATTCCGGTCAATCACGACTTTGGCGCCGTGACAGCTTTCACAACCGGCAATGGCCACCGGCTGCCCCCCGGCCACATGAGCCATATAGGCATCCTGGGAATCAAGGATCAAACCTGCTGTGGCATGGTAGGAATTGTCAACCTCCTCGGTTTCTTTCGGATGACATTTCCCGCAGTCTTTTGGAGTCACCAGAGTGGCAATCAACGCCCCCTCGTGCATAAATGCGTCGCTTTCACCATCAGCGGCTCCGTGGCAGTCCAGACAGGCCACCTTGTGAAAAGCATGGGCCGAATTGTACCATTGATTGTAAAGACCCGGCGATAACTCTTTATGACAGGTCAGACATTTCCCGGCGATATTGGAATCCACCGTTCCCGCCGCCGCCTGAAAAGCCAATGGTATTAAAAATACCACCAGTATTATCGGATAATTTCTATTCATGAATGACCTCCCCGAATCCCGGATTATCTTGTTTGAATTTCTCCCGTATAGTAGTTTAATATACCGTCTATTTATATCGCAACAGTAAAACTCACAAATAATTTTTGCCCTGTCTTTTGAACGAGCTAATGCGTATATTGGCCTAATTGATTTAATAAGAATTGATAAAGGAAATCTTCCGCGGAGATAATGAAGTTGAATATATATATTCATGCCATCATTCTTTCCCTTTTGCCGATCTCGGAACTCCGCGGCGGCATTCCCTATGCCGTCGCCAACGATATTGATCTGGTGACATCTTTCGTAATTTGCGTCCTTGCCAATATACTCGTGATTCCGATTACTTACCTTTTCCTCGAAACCCTGCATAAATTGCTTTACCGGATTCATATCTATCAGGTCGTTTTCGATAAATATATCGATCGGACCCGGCGCAAGGCCGAGCGGAATATGGAAAAATACGGTTACTGGGGAATCATGCTCTTTGTGGCTGTTCCGTTGCCGATTACCGGCGCCTATACCGGAACCATCGCGGCCTGGCTGCTGAAACTCCAGAAAAGAAAATCCCTGCTGTATTTATCGCTCGGGGTGGTCATTGCCGGTATTATTGTCAGCCTGGTAACGATAAGCGGCATGGAAATTTTCAATATTTTCCTGAAACGATAGTCTCCCCGGCCATTCGAAATCTCCCACTTTTTTGGGAACAAATCCCCATCCATCTCGTTTATATTCGCGTAACATGAATGATGCCAAAATATTACACGGATCAGCCCGATTCTCGATGGGAATTCCAATTAATCCGTTTCAAACGGCTGTCTGGCAAGTAATTTATATATCAATATGTGGGGTATAACTATATGAACAAAGTTATTGCAAAAATGATGCCGATAATTTTGATTATTGGAATTATGACAACCATCAATAGCTACACATCCTCACCGGCCCCGCCGGTTGCCAAAAAAGTAACCCATACTGTGACCGTTCTTGGGCATGAAAGATCCGATGATTATTTCTGGATGAGGGATCGGGAAAATCCCGAAGTGACGGCCTATCTGGAGGCGGAAAACGCCTACACCGACCAAATCCTAAAACATACCGAGAACCTTCAGGATAAAATATACAATGAAATTCTCGGGCGAATCAAGGAAATCGACCTGTCGGTTCCAATCAAGCTTGATGATTATTATTATTACTCCCGTACCGAAGAGGGCAAAGAGTACCGTATTTACTGCCGCAAGAAAGGCTCACTTGAGGCGGTCGAGGAAATCTTGCTCGATCTCAACCAACTGGCCGAAGGCAAGGAATTTCTGGCGTTGGGAGTTTATCGGGTAAGTCCCGATCATAAACTATTGGCTTATGCCATCGATGATGTCGGGAGCGAGCGGTACAACCTTCATATAAAAAATCTCGAAACCAGTCAGATTCTCCCGGATTATATCGAGGATATCGCCGCCAATCTGGAATGGGCCAATGACAACCGGACTTTCTTCTACACTGTCCATGATGACACCTGGCGGCCTTATAGACTTCTGCGTCATTCCCTCGGCGAGGATCCGGGCAAAGACCGAATCATTTATGAAGAACCTGACGATGGTTTCTGGCTGGGGATATCGAAATCGAAAAGCCGCAAATACCTCTTTCTCAGTTTCGGTAATAAGACCACTTCGGAGCATCGTTTTCTCGATGCCGATAATCCCCGCGGTAATTTCCGGGTGATTCATCCCCGCCAGCAGGACATGAAATACAATGTCGATCACCACGGCGACAAATTTTATATCATGACCAATGAAAACGCCAAAAATTATAAGCTGATGGTGACCCCGGTCAACCGCCCGGCCAAGAAAAACTGGAAAGAAATAATTTCCCACGATGATTCGGTTAAAATTGATGATTTTGAGCTGTTCAAAGATTACATGGTAGTCTATCTTCGGGAAAACGGTTTACAAAAAATCATGATTACCGGGTTCAACGATCATTCGGAATACACCATTGATTTCCCCGAACCCGCCTATTCGATCATCGCTCACTCTAATCCCGATTTTAACGGGCATATGCTTCGCTTTACTTATGAGTCGCTGGTGACCCCGGAATCGGTTTACGATTATGATCTGGCCACCCGGAAGCGTGAACTCAAAAAACAAACCGAGATTCCCAGCGGATATAATCCCGATGAGTACCAATCAGAGAGAATCTTCGCCCCGGCCTCCGATGGCCGGATGATTCCGATTTCTCTGGTATATAAAAAAGGAATTACCCTTGACGGCCGGAACCCACTCTACCTCTATGGCTATGGTGCCTATGGCGCCAATATGGATCCCTGGTTCTCGGTCAGCCGCATGAGTCTTCTGGATCGCGGGTTTGTCTTTGCTATTGCCCATATTCGGGGCGGGGGCGAGATGGGCCGCTACTGGTACGATGAGGGCAAGCTGTTCAACAAGAAAAACACCTTCACCGATTTTATCGCCTGCGCCGAGTATCTGATTAAAAATAAATACACTTCACGCGAGAAACTGGTTATTGCCGGGGGAAGCGCCGGAGGGATGCTGGTCGGGGCGGTGGTCAATATGAAACCGGAGTTGTTTCGGGCGGCGGTGGCCCAGGTGCCTTTTGTCGATGTTATCAATACCATGCTTGACGAAACCATTCCCCTGACGGTACTGGAATACGAGGAGTGGGGCAATCCCGGCGAAAAAGATTACTACGATTACATGAGCACCTATTCACCTTATGATAATGTCGAGGCGAAGGCCTATCCGAATATGTTGGTTCTGGCCGGCTTGAACGATACCCGGGTGCAGTACTGGGAACCGGCCAAATGGGTCGCGAAACTGCGAGCCATGAAAACCGACAACAACCGCCTGCTCCTGAAAACCAATATGGGTGCCGGCCACGGCGGTGTTTCCGGGCGGTACGAACGAATCAGGGAAACCGCTCTGGAGTACGCCTTTATCCTGGATATCCTGGGAATTAAAGACTGATTATCGGAAATATAATAATTCGTAGACCGTCGGATGCCACGCCATTCGGCGGTTTTTTATTGCTCGATAATAACCGTATCTGGAATCGGTTTGATAAATTTCTGCCGCAGGCTGTAAGTGTATGCACCTTGGGTCGGGATCAGTAAAATGTCGCCGGGATGGATATCGGAACCGAAATAAGAATAGCCCCAGACATCATGCGGGGTACACAGGGAACCGAGGACATAGCAAGGGTGTTCGTTTAATTCCGGCCGGGAGAGGTTGATAACCGGGAAGTAATCAATTTCATAACGTTCCCACCCGATTATATTCATCCCGCCATCGGTAATGACCATATCATCCGCCTTGCGATCCACCACCTGGAGCAAAATATGCATGGCATCGTTGCAGATCCAGCGCCCCGGCTCGGTGTAGATGGAACATTTCAACGATGGATAAATATGTTCCTCAATAGCGGCGGCAAGTCTTTCCGCAAAAACCCCAATCGGATTACCCGACAGGCGGTAATGATTCATATCCGGTTTCGAATTCGGGAATAAAATATCGGCCAATCGTCCCTCGGGCGTCCCGGCCGCCTGCAACCATTCACCCTGCGGCGGCCAATAACCGCCGCCGATATCGATAAACTCGATCTGTTCCCGGTAATTCTCAGGAAGAGCCTTCAATTCCTGCCCCAGCCTCTCGATGAATTTGACCTGCCCGGACGGATCAAGATTCCAGCTGGTATGAAACTGCAACCCCGCCAGTCTGACATGATGGCATTTTTCCGCCAGTTCGAAAAGCACTTCCAGCTTGGAAAGGGGAATACCGAATTTCCGCCAGAAACCGCGCTCGTCGGTGGTCAACCGGATACCGGCCCGTATTTCCCGCTCGCTTTCGGCCGTGATCTTCTCCAGCCGATTTAATTCCCCGAAACTATCCATCAGAACCGTAACTTTTTTATAATTAGCAACTCCCAACTTCAACTCTGCCTCGGTTTTGCCCGGCCCGCTGAACAAGATTCTGGCGGCTCCGGCCTCGAGAGCCAGTTTAAGTTCCTGCCCGCTGGAAACATCCAGACCCAGGCCGGCCCTGACCAGAATATTTGCTATCGATGGGTGGTTATTGCTTTTAACGGCATAATAAACCTGCAGGTCGGACAGTTTCCCGCCCATTATTTTTCTGAAATGCTCGGCTCTTTCCAAGAGAATTTTTTTCTCGATAACATAAAGCGGAGAGCCCTGCTCGCGAAAGGCTTTCAAAAAGACTTCGCGGCGATCGAGATAGGTTTTGACAAAGGCTTTGAGTTCTTCGGGATCGAAATGCGGTGTTCGGTTCCGGGCCAACTCCTCCGCCCGGACGGCTATACTGCCTGGGTCGACCATACCCGGGGCTCCAGGGTGACTTTGAGTCGGCCCGACAGGATCAGGCACTCGTTGACAAGATTATCCCAGCTTCGCGGCCGGAAAATAACATGACCCAGAATGCGGGAATCATAATCTTCGGGTGGCAATACCACTCGATGTCCTTTTCCCCATTTAAGATAACAACGTACCACCCGGCGGTCGAGGTGCAAGGCTTGGCTGTCGATTTTTCCGACCGTTCCGGCCTTCTCGGCAAACAACCGGACGCCCACCAGATGTTTCCATTCGGCCGGTTCGGGAATCCGGAGTTTTTTTCTTTCGGAAAAGTCCAGTGCCGCCCCGAGTATATCCCATCCGCAACTTTTCAAAATCAAATCAGGCAGGCAATCACCTCCAGGGCGCGGCGTCAATTCTAATATATAGATCTTGCCATCTTTGATTATAAAATCGACCATGCACATGGCTCTCTCGAGGCCAAGCCCCCTGGCGGCCTTGAGAAGCTGAAGGTGGAGCTTTTCCGTATTTAATCCCTCGGGCAATACCGCCGGGAGAATATAAGCCAGAATAGTTCCGTCCGGTTGCCCCGGATGAGGTATTTTCTCGGCGATACGGATTATATCCAGATGATCCCCGTCGATAACAAAATCACTGCTGTATTCAACGCCGGGAATAAACTCCTCAACAGCCATCACTCGCCGGACGTTTAAAACCGAGCCATCCTCGGCCCGGCCTTCACCGTACATCCGGAGATTATGATGCTCGCTCAATTTCTTCTGGGCCGTTTCAAAAGCCCGTTCGCAATCCACCGGCTGGCGGCAGATAAAAACAAGTTCGCTGCCACTCCCGGTCAACGGTTTAAGAACCACCGGGGCTTTTATTTTTTTCATGAACTGGACGGCCTCGGAGGCGCTTTTAACCAGTTCTACCCGGGGACAGGTCACTCCGGCTTTCTGCCAGACCTGCTTGGAGACATACTTGTTACGGCTGAGGTCGATGGCCTTGGTCGAGGGATAAGGTAGTTTCAATTCCCGGGCCACATACGAAGCCAAGGCCATCGATTCACAATCAAAAGAAACGATTCCGGTGATATGCAGACTAAAACGAGTCAGATGATTCTTCAGATCGGAAATAACACGCTCGAATACAGTCAGGTCAGTCAGCAGTTCAGTGGCCGGGTCCGGCGGCGGTTCCTTCGATTTGCCCCGCTCGCCGGTATCGGTAACAAACAGCGCCCGTCCGGGGTACAGCCGGTCAATAATTTCGATATAATCAATTGTGGTGCCGACCACCAGAACCCGTTTTTCAGACACCCGCGGCCCTCCTCAGACCTTCGTAATCATGCCCGTATGCCGCTTTGGCGACAGCCGCAACCGGTTCCATCTGACCCATCCCGGCCGGAACGTTGGACAACATATACAACGGCCTCGGCGACAGGTGGAAAAGACTCTTCCATGAGAAATTACCGCACAGGAAATCGGCCCGGTCGAATTGCTGTTCGCACGAATAATGCATATGGTGCAAATTGATCAGTTTGGCCACCCCGGGGAAAGCGGCATTGGTGCCGCCGGCCAGCAGGGTATAGATGCCTCTGTAAATACTGCCCATATCGACCGCCGCGATCTGATCTTCGATTATCACGGTGGTCAGACGAAGCCATCCCTTATCATTTAAAAAGTGCATCAGGCTTCGGAAACTCTCGCGGAAACGACTGTCATAAAAGTATGAATCGCTTCCGAATCGGCCTACATTAAGATCGATCAGATGATCAAAATCGGTCAGATCGTTATAACGATATCTGACCCCCCGACCTTCCAGAGCAGCCACTTCCTTCTTGATGCGTTTGACCGATTTGTGTGAAAACTGCTCGAAATAGTTATCCATATTATAACCGAAAACCGGCGGATCGAAGAGGTAGCCGATTTCATCGACTATTCTCTGGACCTTGGGCGCCGGTTCCGAGGGCAGCAGGTAGCGCAGGTGATACCGCGAACCGACCTGCTGCAGCATGGCATTGAGGACCCTGGAGTCACGGGCAATGACCCGGTTCTGCTCCAGCCACGTCTTTCCCTCCCAGGCTTCGCCGGGAAAGTAGCCGTACGATTGATGCTCCTCGATCCAGCTCAACGGTAATAAACCGACCGGGCCGGATTTGTCCTCGGCTACGACAAAGTGCAGGGGACGCTGGAAGTGCCGGTGAAAACAGGCCCGAACTTCCCAGAGGTCGGACAGATACGTGTCCGGCATCAACTGCCGCCAGACCGCCTGACATTCTTCAAAATCAGTAACAGTGCGCAGTCGGATCATGTTAGTACCTCAAATTGATATTGGATATACACCGGCTGCCGCCGAAAAACCTGACAGCGAACTCCTTCACCTTATCCGGATCATACGACTTGCAACTGAAAACATCCAGATAAGTGGTGTTGGTCAGGTTGGCAAAATGAGCCGAAATCAGCGAGGTTTCAATCAACTGGACCATCGAATAACCGGCCACTTTTTCATCCTCGCCGAAATGAACCACCTGCGTCTCCCCGAATCTTTTCATCTCGATCAGGTCGCAAAGCTCGATCACGAATTGCTTTATCTTCCGGGCATCACGAATTATCTCGGGATTGCAGTCATAAATATCGAAACTGCAGGCCATGCCCCAGACGGACTGTTCCACCGCCTGTTCAACAATGGATTGTGATTTCATTTTTTGCCTTTCGAAAAGGTTAAAATGTAATAGTAACTACCTCTCGTATGGGCTTTCACTATCGATCACCAGACCACACGATCGGTATCATCCAATGAGGCCGAAGGCAACGCTTCCTTGATAAACCGGGCCAAACCGGCCACCAGCGCACCCCGGAGTGAACGGAGAGTTTCGTCGACATCCTCGTCCGATGGAGTAATCACCGCAAATGAATAATAACCGGAAACGAACCCGGCCACGGCACAGCCAATCCGTCGCAGAACCTGCCTGGACAGACGATGCTTGACTGCGGAATCGACGAGATCCTCGATGGTCTCCAGATAGCCGATAAACGGAGTCTCGATGCCCGAGTATCCTTCCTGCAGATGGAGATCCGCACGGCTCTGGAAATAAAGAACGTAATCCTCCCAGCGATTACTGAAAAACTCTATATGAACACCGATAATTTTATCGAGAAGCTGCGACAAATCGGTGATGCCGCCACACTTCTTCTCCATTTCGGCGGTCAGTTCCCCCATGACTTCACTGATCAATTCGCGGATAAGCTTTTCCTTGCTCTTGAAATGATTATAAAAAGTCCCCTTACCGACATCAGCCTGCTCGGTGATTTCATCAATTCGGGTCAGATCGAATCCTTTCTCGACAAATACCTTCCTGGCCGCCTGAAGTAATTTCTGGCGCGTGGCACTGGTCCGTCGATTCTGGCGTGATCTTCTTTTCTTTCTGGTCGTGGAGACCGCTATCTCTCCCAAAATGACTCCTCAGTCATAACTGACTCCGTGTTCATATTTGACTATATCGTCACTTATAACCTTTTTGTCAAGTATAAAGTTCAAATTTTTTTAATTTTTTTTAAGATTTTTAGACGCCAGCAGAATTTTTATATTATGGGATAGTTGTTGCAGGATAATAACTTACAATTTTTTATAAATTTAATGCCAAAACGATGTGATTTAAAATGATCTTATGGAATATTTTCCACCAGAAGAATATCTTCGCGGGCGAAAAAATAGGGCAATGGCTGGTCGATTCCGCGCGTTTGCGTGCAGACCAAAAAGACAGTCGATTCGAAAATAGCCAGAACCATTTCAGGCGGAGCTCCCGGCTCAAGATTTTTTGCAATTTTGCCTATCTCTATGTCCATCGGGGGGATATGGTGATTGGCCGGATTCACGGAGATTCTTTTAATCAATTTTGGGCGTATTTTAATCCCCATTGAATTTCCCAATTGCAATCGCAACTGGTCTGTCTCTTCTCTGGTAAGCATTTAATACCGATAAAATATCATGATTCTTTAAAGATGGCAAGAAATACCTGTAAGTGGTTCTTTTAATTGATCTTATGACGATTTGACAGCCTGCTTGGTCACCTGTGCTACCACCCCGGCCGCCATCTGTTCGATTGTCAGCGAAAGATCGGACAATCCCGCCTCCTCAATTGCCGCCGGCATTCCATATACCACACAACTGGATTTACTCTGGGTAATACAGAAACAATTGCCATTATTTTTCATAGCCCGCACGCCTTTAAATCCATCCGAACCCATTCCTGTCAAAACCACGGCCAGAATATTACCGCAAAAAGAATCCGCCAGAGAAAAATATAGAACATCCACCGCCGGTTTACATCCATTGACTTCGGGACCATCATCCAGAACCGCCCGGTAAATACCAGGCGAATTGCCCTTAATCTTAAGATGTCTGCCCCCGGGAGCCAGATAAACATATCCGGAACGAAGTTGTTCTCCGTGCTGAGCCTCTTTGACAATCAGCTTTGATTTGGCATCGAGATTCATGCTCAGCATGGTAGTAAATCCGGTGGGCATGTGCTGGACAATAACAACCGGTATCGGGAAATCGGCTGGAAGTTCGGCAATGAATCGATAAAGCGCTTCCGGTCCCCCCAGCGAACAGCCGATGGCCAGAATATCGTAATACTCCGGCAGCTTGGCGCGGTCTGCCTTGGACCGGGGCTGAACCGATTCACGCGTCTGATGCCATTGTGAGGAAGCCTGGCAGACTCTGGCCGTGGAACTGGTAACATGATACAGATTGATAACCGGCCCGAAATATTTACGAAAGTATTTGACATCGTTTTCGATGCTGTTACGCTCCGGTTTCCGAACAAAATAGAGAGCTCCCAGATCGAGCGCTTTGACCGAACTCCGTCCGCTGGTCCGCAATTTTCTTGAAACAAGGATAATATCAAGGTTGGGATGGATTTTTTTTAAATTTTCGATCAGTTCTTTGGTCGCCGATCCGGCCAATTCGAAATCCAGAACAACCAGATCGGGCCGAAGCCGATTGACCCGGTCGGCCGCCGTTACCGAATTGACCGCCTCCCCGACAATCTCCACTCCCGACATTCCCCCCAGAGCTTTTCGGAAAATATCACGGTAGTGCAGGCTCTGATCTATAATCAAAACCCGGATAACGACTTCATTGTCCACAGAATATGCCCCTTTTATAACGCTGGTTTGTCTCCTATTATAATCGGCCGTCAGAAGACACTTTTGGAGTAAAAATATCCAAATTTATTCAATCGGCTGAATTATCCGGGGAAATTATTCGGGCTCCAATCATATTTTCCGGGGCCAAAAGACGGTCCAGTTCACCTTTAGAAAGAAGATTTTTTTCGACCACCAGCTCATAAACCCCGCGATTGGTTTCGAGCGCCTCCCGGGCCAGTTCGGTACAAATTTCGTAGCCAAGGGTCGGGACCAGGGCGGTAACCAGACCGATACTGCTTTCGACCATGGCCCGGCAGTGTTTCTCATTGGCGGTAATGCCATCGACACAGCGGTGTTTAAGAGTCGCCATCCCGTTTTTCAGCATTTCTATGGATTCAAAAATAGACTGGGCAATAACCGGTTCCATCACATTTAATTCCAGTTGCCCGGCCTCAGCCGCCAGGGTAACCGTCAAATCGTTACCGATCACCTTAAAGGTAATCTGGTTGACCACTTCGGGAATAACCGGATTGACCTTGCCGGGCATAATCGATGATCCTGGTTGCATAGGCGGAAGATTGATTTCGTTGATTCCCGCCCGGGGGCCGGAAGAAAGCAGGCGCAGGTCATTGGAGATTTTAGAGAGTTTTACGGCCAGGCGTTTGGTGGCCGAAGAATACATCACAAAAGCACCGGTATCCTGAGTCGCCTCGACCAGATTGGGAGCCAGGATAACTTCAAGGCCGGTAATACCCCGAAGATGCTTGATTGCTTTCTCGCTGTATTCCGGTTCGGCATTGATCCCGGTTCCAATGGCAGTGCCGCCCAGATTAACCTCCAGAAATAAATCGGCATTCTCCTCCAGACGCTGGATTTCTTCCTCAAGCGTGGCGGCATAAGCCGCAAAAGTCTGCCCCAGAGTCATCGGAACGGCATCCTGCAACTGAGTTCGGCCCATTTTCAAAATCGCCGCAAATTGTACAGCCTTATTTTTGAAGGAATTGATTAACTCCCGAAGAACTTCTATCAATTTGTTGTTGCTGTTAATCAGGGCGATATGTAAAGCCGTTGGGTAGGCATCGTTGGTCGACTGTGACAGGTTGACATGGTTATTAGGATGACAGTATTTATATTCACCTTTTTCATAGCCGAGAATTTCCAGAGCCCGGTTGGCAATAACTTCGTTGGCATTCATATTGGTCGATGTCCCGGCGCCACCCTGAATTAAATCAACCACGAAATGAGGATGATAACGGCCATTGATTATTTCCTGGCAGGCTTGGATAATGGCTTCAGCCACCGGCTTCGACAACAGCCCCAGTTCCAGATTGGCCTTGGCCGCAGCCATCTTGACCATGGCCAGAGCCTGGACCAGGGCCGGAAACTGGGCCAATGATATCCCGCTGATATTGAAATTTTCCAGAGCCCTGAGAGTCTGAATACCATAATAGAATTCAAAAGGGACCTCACGATCCCCCAGGAGATCATGTTCCCGGCGGGTGCGGCCGGATATGTATTGCGCCCCGGCGTTAACTACCCGGGTGCTGGTTTGACGCATCCGGCGCGAAATCACTCGGGCCACCCGGGAAAGAATTTTCACCCCCACCGATGGATTCTGCTTACATATGGTCGTAAATTTTCCCCGGGAAAAAGCCAACACGGTCGATTTGATCATGGCCCGGGCGGAGGTCGAATGCGGATAATCATCCATCAAGGCTCCCTCTCCCAGAAAATCATACTTGCTGAAAATCGAGAGCCGTTTCTCCTCTCCGAAGGGTGTCTTCTTAAACAACTCGATCTCACCGGTGTAAATGATAAAAAGTCGTTTCCGGGGCGTATTCTCCTCGAATATCAACGCCCCAGACTCGAAAAACAACTCCTCGGCCGCCATGGAAACCAGGCCGCGCTCATTATCATCGAGATCCTTGAATAACTCTATTTCTTTAATAAAATCATTTACGATTTTCGCATCCATTTAATATAACCTCATCCAAAAACGCCCCCGGATTATTTATTTTACTGCCGGAAAATAAACAACTCTCCCCGACCGGGCAAATGATTTGAAAGAAATTATTCAATTTATTCCGCCCGGCGTAACCTCCCGACGGATAATTCGTAATTAAAATATGGCTGACTTCAATATGAATAAGCGCTTTATTGTGAATATTAACACCATTCTTATAGCAATTTTACATGTACATTATATGAAAAAGAAATTGCCCATAAAACCTTAACCGAAAATATGAAATGATCAGAGCCGAAAACCTCACAAAAAAATATGGCTCAACCGTGGCGGTGGGCGGGGTTTCCTTTGATATTAAAAAGGGCGAAACCTACGGTCTGCTGGGGCCCAACGGAGCCGGAAAAACAACCACCATCAATATGCTGGTTGGTTTTCTTAAACCCGATCAGGGCAAAATCGGAATCAACGGTAATGATGATCCAACCCGGTCCGAGGTTCGGATGGAAATCGGCCATGCCCCGCAGGATCTGGCCATCTATGAAGAACTGACGGCCGAAGAAAATCTGAGTTATTTCGGGAAATTGTACGGGTTATTCGGGGCGCGCCTGAAAGAGCGGGTAACCTGGTCCCTGGAATTCGCCGTCCTTACCGATCACCGCTGTCAGTTTACCAAAACTTTTTCCGGCGGGATGAAACGGCGCTTGAACATGGCCTGCGCCTTGGTGCATGATCCGGCGATCCTGCTTCTTGACGAACCGACCGTGGGAGTCGATCCGCAATCACGCAACCTGATTTTCGATTCTATTGAAGAACTAAAGAAGACCGGCCGGACTATTGTCTATACTACCCATTACATGGAGGAAGCCCAGCGGCTGTGCGACCGGGTCGCTATTATCGACCGGGGGAAAATTATGGCCGAGGATTCTGTGACCGGGTTGATTGAGGAATATGGCGGGCTCTCCGTTATCGAAGGCGAACTGGAGAGTCCCCCGGAAAACCGAAGCCTCCTGCCGGGACACCTCGACGGGGTTTCCTGGCGGATGGAAACCGATCGGCCGATGAAGCAGTTTGCCGAGTTGGCCGAAGCCGGGATTAAATTCAGCCGGGTTAATATTGTTAGTGCCGATCTGGAAACGGTTTTTTTGAATCTGACGGGAAGGAGGTTGCGAGACTGATGCGGAGTATACTGGTGATGGCGCTGACTGATTTAAAAATCCTCTCCCGAGATAAATTGGCTTTCTTCTGGGTGATCGGATTTCCATTCCTGATGGCCATTTTTTTCGGATCTATATTTTCCAGCGCCGGGAGCGGCGTATCGCAAATGAAGATTGCGGCTGTCGATCAGGATAGAACCGAGTTTTCATCGCATTTCATCAGGAAACTCATGCAATCTGAAGCCTGCACAGTCACCGAGATGCCGCGTGATTCGGCATTCGATCTGGTCCGCCAGGGGAAAATGAGTGCCTATATTGTCCTCCGCCCGGGTTTTACCGATCATTCCTTTTTCGGAGCCGGGGATTCAATTTATATCGAGCTGGGTATTGATCCCGCCCGCCGGGCTGAGGCCGGCTACCTGCAAGGGCTTCTGATGCAGTCCCTGTTTTTGATGTACCACGATATGCTCTCCGACCCGAAACAGATGATGTCGCGGATCAGTAAAGGCAAAAGCTTTTTCGATACCGTCAGCAGTATGGATTCCGGTAACCGGAAACTCTGGGGCAATTTGATGACCAGCCTGTCCCAATTCTATGGTAACATCGATACGGCCGAAGACATAAGGCTTTCCCCGGGCACCACCGGAGCGAATTCATCATCGGATATGATGATGAGAATCGATAGGGTGAGTGTCACGACCGACCGCCATGGCCCGCGATCATCCTTCGAAGTGGTTTTCCCGTCCTCGGTCCTCTGGGGAGTCCTGGCCTGTGCCGCCACTTTCGCCACCTCGGTGGTCCGGGAGCGGGAACGGGGCACCTATCTGCGTCTCCGGTTGGCCCCGATCGGTCATTGGCATATTCTGGCCGGAAAGGGTCTGGCCTGTTTTCTGGCCAGTTCCTCTGTCAGTATTATTATCCTGGCCGTCGGTCACATAGTCTTTGGCGTCAGGATTTCCAGTTATCCCATGTTGTTGCTTGCAGTGGTGTCGGCCGCTCTCTGTTTCGTGGGCATCATGATGTTTCTGAGTATTATCGGCCGGACCGAGCAATCGGTGTCGAGCGCCGGATGGTCGATCATGCTGGTTATGGCCATGCTTGGCGGCGGCATGTTACCTCTTATTTTCATGCCCTCCTGGATGCAAAAGATAAGTAGTATCAGCCCCATCAAATGGTCCATTCTGGCTATTGAGGGAGCGGTCTGGCGCAATTTTTCCTTTTCCGAAATGATGTTTCCGGTCGGGATTCTGCTGGGAATAGGGATTGTCACTTTCCTGATCGGCGTGAAATTATTCGCCCGGTTCGACAATTGAAGATAATTGATGCTGTCTTTTAAATCTGCCGTTAGATATATGGTGGATTTGCGGATCGGGATTAAAGATCGGCAAACTCGGTCGGTCCCATCAACCGTGTGAATTCCTCCAGAAGCTTCCGATCGAAAGCGCCAACGTCGGCAAACATAGATTTGAGCGCCGGATAGGCCGCGACGGCCGAACGATAAACCCGCTCGGTTGTCATGGCATCGAAAACATCGGCGATAGCCACTATCTTGCCATACATATGAATATCTTCCGCACCTATTCCCTTGGGGTAACCGGTTTGGTTGATGCGCTCATGATGCTGGATGATTGGGAAATACGATTCGTCAGGAATCATATCGGTTTCCAGGATAATATCCACTCCCCATTGAGGATGGTGTTTGATAATCTGCATCTCGGGCGAGGTTAATGGACCACGCTTGTTGAGAATGGTATCGGATATTTTGGTCTTTCCGACATCATGAAGAAGCGCTCCGGTTCCCAGAACCTGAAGATCGTCGAAATCGTTGATACCGGCATGCCGCGCCAGTGCCAGGGAAAAGGTGCAGACATTGAGAGAGTGCGTATAAGTATAATAATCGAACGACATTACCCGGAGTAAATTATAAAAGGCCGTCTGGCCCTGGAGAATAAAGGCCACCGTGGCCGCTACCATGTCCTGACTTCGCTTGATATTCTCGCCCAGGGTTGGATTATTAAGAACATCCCGGACCAGAAGCTGGGCGCTGTCATATACAATCCCGGCTTTGGTCTTATCATCGATGCTGCCATCAGCGATAATCTCCCGGATATTGGCCTCGACATAATGCTGATAATCCTTTTTTTCTCCCATCGAGACATAGAGGCGATTGATGTTGTTGTCCAGCAGTACCTTGCGGTTTTTTTCACCGAACGGCAGATGAGCCGCCCGATACAGCACATATTCTACACCCTTTTTAATATATAGGTCGAAGTTGAGAATCGTATCGATTCTTAGCGAGTCAAGATATATGATCAGAAATTGATCAGTCTGAACTTGCGAGTGAACAACCATTGATTCCATTTGAATATGTCCGTTATTCTTATCGGTTATTTGAATAATAAATTGATGGCATAAATTACGAAAAATCGCAAACTATTCTGTCCGCCATTAGTGAGTTTGCTTTTTTTCTATTAATTTAAGCCATTTATGCTTATATATATGTCAGTAACTTTAATAAAAGGAACTCCCGCCCGGGCGATGATTGAATTATGGCAAGTATCACTTTTTACGGCGCTGCCGGGACTGTCACCGGTTCCCGCTATCTGCTGGCGATAAAAGACAAGAAATTTCTGATAGATTGCGGCTTATTCCAGGGTTCCAAAGAAAACCGTCTGCGCAACTGGGAGCCGTTCCCGGTTCCACCATCGGCATTGGATGCCGTTATTCTGACCCATGCCCATATTGACCACACCGGATATTTCCCGCGCCTTTGTCGTGATGGATTCGAGGGACCGGTATATTGCACTCACTCCACGGCTGAACTTTGTGATATCCTCCTGAAGGATACGGCTCATTTACAGGAAGAAGATGCCCAGTGGGCCAATAAACGAGGTTATACAAAACATCTTCCGGCCCTGCCGCTGTTCACCGTTCAGGATGCCGAGAATTCGATGAAGTATTTCAAACCGGTTCATTACGGGGATGATATCGATCTGGGGGACGGTTTGCGGCTTAAATTCCGTGATGCCGGTCATATTCTCGGCTCCTCGATGGTCGATATCAAGCAGAACGGAAAAAATGGGGGCAAAAAAATTGTCTTCAGCGGCGATCTGGGACGCCCCGCCCGCGCTATCCTGCGCGATCCCACCCAGATTTATAATATCGATTATCTCCTTCTGGAATCAACCTATGGCAACCGGCTTCATGATGATGATTCGTTTTACGAGGATTTTATCCGGATTGTTAAAGAAAGCATCAAGCGGGGAGGGGTGCTGGTAATTCCTTCCTTTGCTATTGGGCGGACCCAATCTCTGTTATTTGTTATTCGGGAGTTGGAGGAGCGCGGATTGATTCCGGTTCTGCCGATTTATGTCGATTCACCGATGGCGCTGGCGGCCACCACGGTTTATGAAAGGCAAATTGCCAGTATGAATCTGAGTACCAGGGTCATGACCATTCTGGGGAAGAAAATTTTCCACCCTCAAAATTTGCATCTATGCGAATCACGGCGCAAATCGAAAGAAATCAATGATCAGGCCGGCCGGGCCATAATTATTTCCGCCAGCGGCATGGTTACCGGGGGCCGGATTCTGCACCATCTCGAACAACGTCTGCCGATCAAAGAAAACACCATTCTGTTTATCGGCTACCAGGCCGAAGGAACCCGTGGAAGAGCCATTCTTGAGGGGAACGAAACGGTGAAAATTCATGGTCAACAGGTTCCTGTCAGGGCCCATATCGAAAATATCACCGGATTTTCCGGCCATGCCGATTATAACGAAACCCAGGCCTGGTTGATGGGTTTTAACCGCCCTCCCAAACGGACTTTTATTGTTCATGGGGAGCCCGAGGCTTCTCAATCTCTGGCGGATAAAATCAGAAAACGGTACGAATGGGATGTGCTGATTCCTAAATTCAAGGAAACCCATCTGCTTGATTTTGATTAACAACTCGAGATGACAGTCCGGGCCCGGTAAAAATCAGAGCCAATCGGCCACATCGCAATTTTCTGTTCGATTTCGTTCGTCGAGTAACCGGCACCCCTCGAGCAGAATGGTCTCGATCGGCAGATCATTGTTGGCAGGTGGTAATTGATCGGGTTTGATCGGATCGATGCTCCAGACGCCGTTGGTCCAGGGAATACACATATAGACTGCCTCAGCGCCGCTTTTATCATCGCATTCGGCATATATAAGCCGCCCGTTATCAATGAAAATGGTCAACTGTTGACCGTGACCGGTAATATTGATCCGGGTGGTTTTGTTGGTGTGACCCATCATCTGGAGCAGGTCGATGACGTTCATATCGTGCAGTGAGCCGTGGGTCCCGATATCGCGGATAATTCTCAACCGCTGATTAAGTATATTTTCATGTAAATCACGGATACGGCTGAGTTTGATCAAGAGTGATTCATGACAACTGCCCATCGGCAGGACGTCCTCAAGCCCTTCTTTCAGAAGCGGTATCAGTTTTCCGACCAGGCCGTTTTCCACCACCAGGAAGAATGGCAATTCATCGAAATCGAATCCCCGTGAGGCCACATCATCGATAACCGTCTCAACCTGTTCGACCCGCCCGGTAAGACACATCACCACTGCCTGTGGCCGATAACGGAAAAGAGCATCGACAAAAAGATCGATCGAATCGGTCGACCGGATATCGAATCCTTCCTCCCGGAAGGCATACTCCATCTGGGAAATGTCTTCATACCCGCTGTTCAAAATTAAAAGCCGGTACCGGCCGAGATAACTCTCGGTTGACGCATTTGTCTCACCTTCCTGCTCGACATTTTCGGCTATATCATCATTATGATAAGTGATATTCCGGTAATGCTTGATCAAAGCACATTGCAGGGTGAAACCCAGGGCCAGGCGGAGTTCAATATTTTTGCCATGGGTCAGATCGCTTAATTCGGTGGCCAGATTTCCGCAGAGAGGATTCTGGCAGGCCACCTTCAGGCGGTTGGTCACCGGATCGTAATCATAGGGTAAAACCAGTTTTTCCAGGACGGTGGCGGCGGGAATCATATTCAAGACTGCCTCCGGAATTGCCATTCTTGAAACCACCACCCCCTCGCACCCGAACTGCCGGGCCAGAATACTGACCAAATCAACTTCGCTGACATATCCGAAACGGTAAAGATGCGTCTCCAACCGGCCTCCGAACCGGCGCTGGTAATCCAGAGCCTCATCGACCTGTTCGCCGGTTGCCAGTCCTTCTGTTAACAGGATTTCGTCAAGACGCATTGGTGTCCTCCCGGTTGAGACAGATTCCACGGCGGTTATAATATGATCCCGGAATAATTCCTGGGCATATCGGACCGGACAGAGAATCACGGCGATCAAATAACTGATGCCCTGTCAGGATATTCTATATCCAAAACCTCTTTTATGTTAAGTATATTCGGCGGATTTATTAAGATATGAAGGTTTCGGATCGAAATTTCAGGCATATCCCAATCCCGGCCTGGAAAGACAGGCTGTCCGGGTATGATGGCCGTTGACCGGTTTTATTTGATTATCTATATTGATTATCACAGATGGATATCCACCGAGTTTATTGAGGTCGAAAAGATGGAACTGGATGAATTCGAAAAACAGGCCCACGAAATGGTGGACTGGATGGTTGCCTACCTGAGAAATATCCGGCAGTATCCGGTTAAAGCACAGGTTGCACCAGGGGAAATAATCAGCCGCCTTCCCGAACATCCGCCCGAGACGGCTGAACCTTTCGAGAAAATATTCGATGATTTCAAAAAGATTATCATGCCGGGTATGACTCACTGGCAACACCCCTCGTTTTTCGCCTATTTCCCGGCTAACAGCAGTCCCCCCTCGCTTTTGGCCGAAATGCTGATCTCCACCTTGGGTGCCCAGTGTATGGTTTGGCAGACCTCGCCGGCCGCCGCGGAACTCGAGGAACGAGTCATGCAGTGGCTGGCCGGGATGATTGGCCTGCCCGATAGTTTTACCGGGGTGATCCAGGATACCGCCTCGACCGCCACTCTCTGTTCCCTCTTGACAGCCCGGGAAATTAAATCGGATTTCGATATCAACCGCCGGGGTTTCGGTCATAACCGTTACACGGTTTATTGCTCCGCCGAAACCCATTCCTCAATTGAAAAGGGAGTCAAAATCGCCGGTCTGGGTCAGGAAAATCTGCGCCAGATCCCCGTCGATAAGGCCTTCGCCATGAGGCCGGATTTACTCGAAGGAGCCGTACGAAAGGATATTGAGGCCGGCATGATACCATTGTGCGCCGTGGCCACTATCGGGACCACCGGATCGACCGCCATTGATCCTCTGCGCCAAATCGGCGAAATATGCCGCAAATATAATCTCTGGCTTCATGTCGATGCCGCCCATGCCGGGACAGCTTTACTGCTTCCTGAGATGCGCCGGATGATTGATGGTGTCGAAATGGCCGACACTTTTGTCTTTAACCCTCATAAGTGGATGTTTACCAATTTCGATTGCTCGGCTTATTTCGTCAAAGATGTCGGAGCGCTGGTCCGAACCTTTGAAATCATGCCGGAGTACCTCAAAACCCGCGAGGATGAACGCGTCAATAACTACCGCGACTGGGGAATTCAGCTTGGACGAAGATTCCGGGCTCTCAAACTCTGGTTCGTAATCCGCACCTACGGGGTGGAAGGATTGAAAAGTATGGTTAAAAACCATATCGCTCTGGCTCAGGAACTGGCCAGAAGGATAGAAAAAACCGACAATTTTGAACTGCTGGCGCCGGTCCCGCTCAATGTGATCTGTTTTCGATATAAACCGGCCTCACTTAGAGATCCTGATCAAATTGACCGCCTCAATGAACAGCTTCTGGAAAACCTCAATCGAACCGGGGAAATCTATATCACTCATACCCGACTCAACGGTCTCTTCACTCTTCGTCTGGTGGCCGGGCAAACCCGGCTGGAACGCTATGATCTCGAAACGGCCTGGGAACTTATCCGCCAGACCGCGGTTTCGCTTTAATTCCGGAACAGGCCAATATTCCCCGGCCTGACATTCTTGATTACTATTAAATTAAAATAATTCCCCAAATATGGAGCAAAACGGGCCAATATTTGGTTATATGATTATAAGTAACCGGTTTTTGGAGGAAGGAGTCATTATGATAAAAGTCAAAATGGCTATCCTGGGATTAATGGCGGTATTATTACTTGGAACCCTATATTTATATGCACCCGCGTTCCTCCGGGCGGCGGATAAAAAAGCCGGAAATGCCGAAGCCGGCTCCCAAATAAACACCGATAACATGGAGAATAAAAATATGGAAAAAGCTACTTTTGCGGCTGGTTGTTTCTGGGGTGTCGAGGCCAATTTCAGACAGATTAAAGGGGTTATTTCCACCTCGGTTGGTTACACCGGCGGGCATACCGAGAATCCGGATTATAAAGATGTCTGCACCGGGCAAACGGGGCATGCCGAGGCCGTCGAGGTAATCTTTGATCCCGCCCGGGTAAGCTATGAGCAGTTATTGGACGTTTTCTGGGAGAATCACGATCCCACTACTCCTAATCGTCAGGGTCCGGACATTGGCACCCAATACCGCTCGGTTATCTTCTGTCATAATCCTCCACAAAAAGAAGCGGCCGAAAAATCACTGAAGAAACTGGAGCAGGAGGGTCTTTACAAGCGCCCGATTGTTACCCAAATCGTCCCGGCTGGCGTCTTTTTTAAGGCGGAGGATTACCACCAGCAATATCTCGAGAAACGCGGCCTCTCGAGTTGCCATATTAACGATTAGTATTGAAATATAGATCCGATAGATAAAAGATAAATCGAAAAGACCGGCTCAAGGTATCCCTCAGGCATAAAGCCACCCCGTCATTTGGCCGATTAATAGAGAAATGAAAACGGGGGAACCATGAGCGCCGATTTTATGCAAAAGATCCTGGAGGCGAGTCCGAACCTCACCTCACTGCCCCAGACAATGGTCGAAGTCCTGCGGCTGGCCCGCGATGAAAGTTCCAGCTCCCGCCAGATGGCGCAGGTGATTATGCACGATACGGCCCTGGCGGCCAAAGTCCTGCGGGTGGTCAATTCACCCTTTTATGGCAGAGGCCAGAAAATCGGGAATATAACCGATGCGGTCACGCGTATGGGTCTGCGGGAGGTGACCGCTCTGGCTCTTTCGACCTCGGTTTATCGCATGACCGGCGACTGGAAATCATCGCTCGATCGAGCCCGGTTCTGGAGACACTCACTCGAGGTGGCCATTGCCGCCAGGCTGATTGCCGAGAAAGTGAATTACAAAAACAGCGAGGAAATGTTTGTCGCCGGACTTTTGCATGATCTGGGCCTTCTGGTTCTGGAACAGGCTGTCCCCGATGAATTTTCGGAGATCTGGCTCCAGGCGGGCGCTGAGGGCAACCTGATTGAACTGGAAAACCGCCGGTGGGAAACCAACCATGCTCTGGTCGGCGAATACCTGCTCGAACAATGGCATCTGCCCGAATCGATCAGTACGGCGGTCGGCCGCCATCACTCCATCTATTCCGAGGGAGCCGACCAGCCTATGCAGCTTTCAGGCCAGATTGTCAACCTGGGCCATATGATTTCCAAATTCGGACTTATCTCGGAGATGAAAATCAATACCCGGATTCTGGTCGGTAAAGAAATTATCCGGGCTAATATCGGTATCCCGGCCGATGAACTTCTCGCTATCGAAAAAACACTTTTCAGCCGAACAATGGAGGAGTCGCGTTATCTGGAAATAGATATTGGCTCGATTGATGATATTATTATGGAAGCCAACCAGTTACTGTTCGAACAATATGTCACTATCGAGAGCATGAACCGGGTAATTCGCAAAATGGAAGGCCGGATTAAAAACGAGAAAAGCCAAATACCTAATTAGATAATTCCTCTCTCAATATACTGATCTGGTATGATTGAACGGACGGTCCATCGAACCGTCCGTTTTATTTTAAGATGTTATGCGGTCTGATCTTGTGAGCGATATAGACCAAAACACCGGCATCCCTGCAGAACCCCAAAACGGCCAAATCGACAATTCCGACCCAATTTCACCGCCTTTTTACCGTATTAGGGGGGATTATCTGACTGAAATGCGATTCTGATGCGTATTTTTGGGCGATATGACTTGTTTTTTTGAATCGTTTTATTAAAATAACTAACTAACTTAATAATAAGGATTATTAATGATGTTTATGGTATCCGACAAAGCCAGTCTTGAACTGAAAAAGGTGATGGAATCCGAGGCCAATAAAGGCAAAAACCTGATTCTCTATTTCATAGGGGCCGGATGCAGCGGACCGTCGTTGGGAATGGCTCTCGATGATTCAACCGATGGTTTGGTCGAATTGAATTCGAATCAAATCAACGCTTATATCGAACCGAAATTGAAAGAATATCTGGATCAAATCGGCGAAATAAAAGTTGATTATATTACTAATGAACATGGTGAAGGGTACAAAATCTCAGTCGGTGATAGTGATTGCGGAGCCGGGGGGTGTGCCGGTTGCGCCGGACATCATGAATAAGTAATGCATTTCGAAACGAAAGCACGATTAATTTAAAAGGGATAAAGTAATTTTCTAGGGTTTTGTTTATGTTTGAAGTGACTGATAAGGCCAGTATTGAGTTGAGAAAAGTACTTGATGCTGATGCCCATAAGGGCAAAGGACTGATTCTGTATTTCATGGGGGCCGGCTGAAGCGGACCCTCGCTGGGTATGGCTCTGGATGAGTCAACGGAAGGTCTTGAGGTTTTAAACTCGAATAACATTACCGCTTATATCGATCCCAAACTGAAGGATTATATCAGGCAGATGGGTCAGATAAAAATCGATTATATCACCAATGCTATGGGTAGCGGTTATTCCATAACGGTAGGAGATAACAACTGCGCCTCCGGTTGCGGCGGTACCTGCGGCCATGAATCATAAAAAAGCCTGTTAAAACAGAGTTTTCCCGGCCGGTCGAATTTTTGATCGGCCGTTTTTTATTGCCAATTAACCACCTGTCAGCCTGTAATTAATCAGGCGTGGTCCAACCGGAATTTGCCGTCAATAACATTAACGAGGTTAATGGAGTAGGGTTTATATTTTAACTCGTTTGCCGATAATTATTGGGAACGGGAAATTGGAGCGTTTTGATATATTGATGGAGACGCTATTAATGAGAAAGCTGATCCCTATTTTTATATTTATTGGTCTGGTCCTGACGGCCTTTGGAGAGGTCACTCCGGCCCAGGAGGCCGAATTTATAATTAATATCATCGACAATGTCGATTGGCCCTCGGGAACCGGAGGTAAATTCATTATTTCGGTGGTGGGTAACGGTAAAATCGCCCAGGCCTTGACCGATGCGGCTGGTAAAAAATCGGGCGGGAAATTTAATATCAAGATCAATACCATCACGGCAGATGACGATTTTTCGGAAGCGCAGATGGTGGTGATCACCGATAATGACAAAGCCGCCCTGGCCAAAGTTCTTAAACAAGCCGGCGGCAAACCGATTCTTACAGTCACCAATGTCGCAGGTTTCGCGAGGTATGGAGTCATGGTGGAACTTATCTCACCACCCAGCAGCAATAAAATAGATTATGCCGTCAACCGGATGGTCGCCAACAAATCCGGCTTGAAAATATCCGATAAATTTATCAGCGATGCCATTAAGGTTTTTGGCTGAGAATATTATACAAGCAATATCTATCGGCTCCCGGATTGGGGGTTTTTTTTATTCTCCGCATTTTATTCAAACGCAGGTTTGGTGATTTTGATGGCGCCCGGGATTTCAAACTGGCATATTACCATCGGGTAATTGGAATTTTGGGAGACATTTCAGGAGAAATTCATGGCGATTTATAAGGATCATCAGGACGCCTATGGCCATGCCGTTTATGATTATCTGAAAGGCCGGGGTGGATACGAAATCGTTGAGCGCGACGATGGTTATATCAATATGTCCGAGGGGCCGGCAGTATATCACTCCCAATATCAAAAATGGCCGCCTTATTATCGAAAGGCCCTTCGCCACGCTTCCGGCCGGGTACTAGATATTGGCTGTGGCGCCGGAAGGATTGCTCTTTATCTCCAGATAAAGGGGTGTCAGGTAACGGGCGTGGATAATTCACCCTTGGCGATAAAAACCTGCCGGGAACAAGGCTTGAGAAAAACCAGATTGATGTCAATCACGGATATCAATCCCAGCATAGGCACCTTCGATACCATCGTCATGCTCGGCAATAACTTCGGTTTATTCGGTTCGTTTAATCGCGCCCGCCGACTCCTGCGCCGGTTTTATCGAATAACCGGAACCAAAGCAAGAATAATAGCCGAGTCCAATGACCCAACCAGGACCACCGAACCCCTTCATCTGGAATACCATCGACGCAACCACAAAAAAGGGCGGATGACCGGTCAACTTCGTTTACGTGTCAGATATAAAATATATAAAACCCCGTATTTCGATTACCTGATTGTCTCCGAAAAGGAAATGGCTCAGATCCTCAAAGGAACCGGATGGCACATTGCCGGAGTATTTCCTTCCGGCCGGGGACCATATATCGCGATTATTGAGAAAGACCCCAAAGCCCTTTGAGATAATCCCGATTTCCAATCCTATCGCATTATCCGTCAATCGGATGCATGCACAATCAAACTTGATGAGAGACAATCATTTTTCTTGACAGCCTATCTATATTTGGTTAGCTTAAATTTTCTACGATTTAACGAGGTAAACGATTTTGGAGACCAGACAAACGGCTATCGGCACGAAAAACGATCTTTTCGAAAAATGCATTAAATTCACAGCCGCCCATGATGTTAAAGCGGCAGGATTATATCCCTATTTCAACCCCATCGCCTCGGAACCGGGTGATGAGGTTATCATTGACGGCCGCAAATTGACCATGATCGGCTCCAATAATTACCTCGGATTGGTGAATGATTCCCGCGTCAAGGAAGCTGCCGCCGATGCCGCTCGTAAGTACGGTTCGGGATGCACCGGTTCCCGTTTTCTTAACGGAACTTTGACCCTGCATATCGAACTTGAGGAAAAACTGGCCCGGTTTTTCAAAAGAGAATCGGCCCTGGTTTATTCCACCGGGTTTCAAACTAACCTCGGAACCATCTCCTGCCTGGTCGGAAAAAATGACCTCCTGGTAATTGATCGCTCCGATCATGCTTCGATTGTCGATGGGTGCCGGTTGTCCTACGGCAAAATCGTCAAATTCGCTCATAACGATATGGTTGATCTTGAGCGCGTCCTCAATAATATCGTCAACAATAACGGCCTGCGCGGCGGCATCCTGATTGTCGTCGATGGCGTTTTTTCCATGGAAGGTGATATTATCAAACTTCCGCAACTGGTTGAAATCGCCGGAAAATATAATGCCAGGGTTATGGTCGATGATGCTCATTCGGTCGGGATCCTCGGCGATGGCGGCCGCGGGACGGCCGAGCATTTCGGATTGATCGATCAGGTCGATATTACCATGGGGACTTTTTCCAAATCGTTCGCTTCTCTGGGCGGATTCATTGTCGGCGATGAGACGGTGATCAATTATGTCAAGCATTTTGCCCGCGAGCTGATTTTCTCGGCCTCCATCCCGCCATCCAATGTGGCCGCGGTCCTGAAAGCCCTTGAGATTATCCAGTCCGAACCGGAACGCCGCGAAAATCTCTGGAAAAACACCCACAAAATGCACTATGAACTGCGGCGGCTGGGTTATAATATCGGCCAGACCGAAACCCCGATCGTCCCCATCCTGATCGGCGAGGATATGCAGACCTTTGCTTTCTGGAAAGGCCTGTTCGATAACGGTGTCTTTGCCAATGCCATTATTTCTCCTGCTGTCGCACCCGGCAATGCCCTGATCAGGACCTCCTATACCGCCACCCATACCGACCTGCAACTGGATCATGTTCTCGAGGTTTTTGAACGTATCGGCAAAAAAATGGGCATTATTTCCTGAAAAATGACAAACAATGGCAGATGATATAAATGTCATAGAGGTTGAAACCTCGCGTCAACTGGACCTGTTTATCAATCTGCCGTACCGATTGTACCGTGATGAACCCAACTGGGTCGCACCGCTCCTCTCCGAACGCAAAGAGTTTTTCAACAAGAAGAAGAATCCCTTCTTTCGAACCGCCAAAACCAGGCTTTTCCTCTGCCTCAAAAACGGCCAACCGGTTGGACGTATCGCCACCTGCATCAATTTTGCCCATAATGAATTCCACGGGGAAAATATCGGGTTTTTCGGTTTCTTCGATGTCATCGATGATTATGAGGCGGCCGCCAAACTGCTCAAAGTGGCCATGATTACTCTCAAGTCCGAGGGCCTCGAGGCCATGCGCGGACCGACTAATTTTTCCACCAATCATGAAATCGGATTTCTGATCGAGGGTTTTGATTTACCCCCGACCG
This sequence comes from Candidatus Zixiibacteriota bacterium, assembly GCA_016933955.1. Lineage (NCBI taxonomy): Bacteria > Pseudomonadati > Candidatus Zixiibacteriota > Candidatus Zixiibacteriota bacterium. The sequence continues at coordinate 51,202 of JAFGTT010000009.1, read as the reverse complement.
TCATGAATCCATACAACAGGCCGTACCTGCCCAAATTGGCTGAAAAATTCGGCTTGAAGAAAGTCATGGATTTGCATGCTTACCTGATTACCCGTGAAAACCCCATACCCGAACGGCATCTCAAGGTCGTAAACCGCATCAAAGAAAGAAATAAAATTACCATTAGAACGGTGAATTTGAAACATTTCGATGAAGAAATTAAAACCATCCGGGCAATTTACAACCAGGCCTGGTCGAAAAACTGGGGATTCGTGCCGATGGCCGAAGATGAATTTGTCCATATGGGCCGAAGCTTGAAGAAAATTGTCGATCCGCAGATGATTCTGGTTGCCGAGGTTGACGGGGAACCGGCCGGGTTTTCTATGGCCGTACCCGATATAAATCAGGTCTTGATCCATCTTAATGGTCGTCTTTTTCCCTTCGGAATTGTCAAATTGCTATGGCATTTGAAAATCAGGAAAAAAATCGACGGGATGCGGATGTTGACAATGGGAGTGATCCATAAATACCAGAAACGGGGAATCGACAATGTTTTCTTCGTGGAAACATATAAAAAAGGTGTCGAGCTCGGATACAACTGGGCCGAACTATCGTGGATTCTGGAAACCAACGACCTGATGTGCCGGGCGGCGGAAAGCATGGGAGCCAGGCTCTACAAGAAATATCGCCTGGTCGAAATGCCGTTATGATTTGTAAAAGTAAGATTATTCTCGGCATTCTGTTACTGCTGGCTCTGATGGCGGCCTGTCGTCACGGTCTCAAACCGGTTGTATATCGGGTAATGAATAATGAACGGCGGTCTCTTGGTACCGAAGATACATATTACCTGAGTCGATTCGAGATGACCGACCGGAAAGCCGCCAATCCAATTCAACCGGGCCGGGGTAATGTCCTTGTAACCAACCAGAGTTATGTCAATCCCGATGCGGAAGAATTAAACACCGGCCTGATTCTGGCCGTGAGCGAAATCAACTACCGAATATATATTTCCCTGCCCGATCAAATACAGGCCGAATCGCTGGATATCGCCAGCCGGTCAATCTGCCGGATAATCGGGCTCTACGACCTGCCGGACAGTCTCCGGCATTATGAATGCATAGAGGGATTTTTGAAAATAGACACCGTCAAATCCTCCCGATTTCACGCCCGGGTCGCCGGGATATATCTCAATCCCGTCAATGATACCCTGTCGTTTGACGGCGATCTCAATGCCTCTCGCCGGAATTAATCCGGCCGATATATCCGCTGTTCATTATTTGAGCACTACCGTAATTGGGAATTAATAATTATTGCATTATCATATTAATCCCTTTTTTGCCGATAAGATAAGCATATGTGGTATTGGCGATAATCCGGAAGGAACACCCCTGATCGTATTAATTTTTGTTGGTTGGAAAAAGGGGATAACCAATCATTAGACCGGTTAAATTCTGGTATGGTACCGTCCGGGGTTATTACCGATTCCATGGTCAACTATAATGACGACAGGATTATAATGATCACTCATGCACCAACGGAAAAGATCAAAGACAAAGTAGCCATCCAACGGGGATATACGAACGAACCTGACGAAGAACAGGCCGTGCTCGAGATGAGTCGTCATTTGAATCGTCCCGAGGTGGCGGTGGTTTTTCTTTTCTGCTCATCGAAATATAATCTGGACAGACTGGGTCGGGCAATTAAGAATGCTTTTGAAGTTCCCGTCATCGGCTGTACCACCGCCGGAGAAATTTCACCGGAAGGATATAAAGAAGGCTCTCTGACCGGTTTCAGTATTGTCGGTGACAGCATAAAAGTATCCTCGTTCTTTATCCGGCCGCTGGAGCGCAATTCCCGGCAGATTTTGGAACTGACCGTCCGGGCCAACGACCACCTGGCCGGGGCCCGCAAAACCGATCCCGAGGCGAAGGCTTTCGGATTTCTGATGATCGATGGAATGTCGGTCAAGGAGGAGCATATTGTCGCCGGTATCTATTCCGGGTTGCCGGATATCCCGCTTATCGGCGGGTCGGCCGGCGACGATCTGACCTTTGAAAAGACTTTTATTTATCATGACGGGGCTTTTGTTTCCGATGCCGCCGTATTCAATCTGTTTATTACATCCCTGCCCTTCCATACCTTCAATATGCATCATTTTGTTCCGACCGAACAAAAACTGGTCATCACCGCGGCCGATCCGAGGCAGCGGATTATAAGGGAAATCGATGGTTTCCCGGCCGCCGAGCGTTATGCCGAATTGATCGGGCACCGGGTCGAAGACCTCAGCCCGGTGATATTTTCCAAATATCCGATCATGCTGAAAATCGGCGGGAAATATTATGTCCGCTCGATTCAAAAAGCCAATACCGATGGCGGCCTGACCATGTACTGCGCCATCGAAGAAGGATTGGTTTTGACCCTGGGGCTGGCCGGTGACCTGATGGCCAATCTCGAGGAAAACCTGAAAAAACACAGCGGAAAAGTAAACGATTTGCAGATTATTATCGGTTGCGAGTGCATCCTGCGGCGACTGGAAGTTCTCGAGAAAAATCTTGTCGAGTCGGTCGACTACCTGATGCGGAAGTACAAAGTGATCGGCTTTCATTCCTATGGAGAACAGGTCAATTCGATTCATGTCAACCAGACCTTTACCGGGGTGGCCATTGGGGGTTGAATAATAAAAATGCCGGAAAGAGAAAGACCTCAGGATAAAATCCCCGAACTACTGGAACAACTCGTCCGGATGGAAAAAATAAACCGGGTTCTCATGAATCGGGTCGAGAAGTGTATCGACAGCTCCGACAGCGCTTTTGCCATTTTTGGAACCAATGTCCTGCTCAACGAAACCATTAAGCAGCGGACCCGTGAACTGGCCGGGATCAACGAACGGCTTCTCCGGGAAGTGCAAGAACGCCGCCAGGCCGAAAAAACCCTGGGTGACTCCCAGAAACGGCTATCGGGAATAATCAATTTTCTACCTGACCCGACGTTTATCGTCGATCTGGATGGGATCGTCATTACCTGGAATCGCGCCATGACGGAGATGACCGGGGTGAAAGCCGAGGATATAATCGGACGGGGCAATTATGAATATGCTATCCCGTTTTACGGGCAAAGACGACCGATATTGATCGATATGATAACCTATCCTCAGGAAAAAATCCTTGAAATATACCCGGAACTGGAAAAAGAAAATGAGACTCTGATTATCACCACTTATATTTCTTCTCTTAAAAACGGTTGTTATATCTGGGCCAAGGCCCGGCCGCTTTATGATTCCGATGGGAATATTACCGGGGCGATCGAAACCATCCGCGATATCACGGTTTCCAAAAAAAATGAACAGGCCCTCAAAGATGGCGAGGAACTGCTCAAGGCCATCATTGAATCGACCGAGGATGGCATTATTGTCACCGATGAAAACGATAAGATAACCTATTATAATGACCGCTTTGCCAGGATGTGGGGATATTCAAGAGAATTCCTGGAAAATGCCGATAAAAAGACTCTGATAAAGCATGCCGTCGGGAAATTGATTAATTCCGAGGAGGTTGCGGATAAGAACTATAACCTTCATGGCAAAAATGATTCCAATGCCAGGATAATTCACTTCAAAGACAGCCTCGTTTATGTGCAATATATTTGTCCCTTGATCCGTGATAATAAAATATGCGGACGGGTCTGGAATTTCCGGGATATAACTGATTCCCAGAAGGCCGAACAGGATTTAAGAGACAGCGAAGCACGGTATCGGACTTTGTTTGATTCGGCCGGGGATGCCATCTTCATCATGAAGGATGATCTTTTTATCGACTGCAACTCCAAAACGCTTGAGGTCTTCGGTTGTACCCGGAATCAAATTATCGGTCAACCGCCTTACAGGTTTTCGCCGGAATTCCAGCCCGATGGACGCGATTCGAAAATTAAAGCACTGGAAAAGATCAATGCGGCTCTGAACGGTCAACCTCAATTTTTCGAATGGACCCATATCAAATATGATAATACACCATTCAATGCCGAAGTCAGCCTGAACCGGATGAATATTGGTCATAAAGTTTTTATTATGGCTATTGTCCGCGATGTGACCGAGCGAAAACAGGCCCAGGAGCAAAAACTGAAACTCCAGGAAGAACTCCAAAGGGCCCGCAGGATGGAATCGCTCGGGGTTCTGGCCGGAGGTGTGGCCCATGACCTGAATAATATGCTGGGTCCCATGGTCGGATACCCGGAACTGCTGTTGATGAAGCTTCCCGAAGATAGTCCTCTACGGAAACAGGTTAAACGAATAGGAAACGCCGCCCGTGATGCGGCCGATGTGATCCAGGATTTACTGACTCTGGCTCGCCGCGGACGATATGAAATGGAACCGGTCAGTATCAACACCATTATCGAAACCTATCTTGACTCCCCGGGGTACCTGGAATTATCCTCGGCTCGTCATGATATCGATGTGGCCGTAAAACTGGATAAAACTCCGCCCAATATTCATGGTTCCACTCCCCATCTGGCCAAGGTTATCATGAATCTGATCGTCAATGCTTTTGATGCCATGCCCGATGGCGGCCATCTTGAAATCGAAACATCGCACCGGCGGCTTGCCCGGCTGATCGGAGGCTATAAAAATATGGTCGACGGCGACTATGTTGTACTCAAAGTGAAGGATACCGGCGTCGGTATCGCCCGCGAAGATATGGAAAAAATATTCGAACCGTACTACTCCAAGAAAAAGATGGGAACCAGCGGTAGCGGTCTTGGATTGTCCGTTGTCTACGGAATCGTAAAGGATCATAAAGGCTATTATGATATTATCTCCGAACCGCAGAAAGGCACCGAATTCATTCTCTATTTCCCCGTCACCAATAAACAGGTTAAAACCGGATGCGATGATGTGGTTTGTTCGGAAAACCACGAAACCGTCCTGGTGGTCGATGATGAGGAACTCCAGCGCCAGATTGCCGAGGATATTCTGGCCAGTTTGAATTATCGGGTGACGACCGTTAAAAACGGTCATGAAGCCGTTGAATATTTGAAAAACAATTCGGTTGATCTGGTGGTTATGGATATGATTATGGAGAACGGTTTCGACGGGCTGGATGCGTATCGCGAGATAATCAAAATCAAACCCGGACAAAAAGCGGTTATTGTCAGCGGTTTTTCGGCCACCGAGCGGGTCAATGAGATGCAGAGTCTCGGGGCCGGCCCCTATGTCCGCAAACCATACACCCGCCGGGATATCGCCCGCGCCATCCGCGAGACTCTTCATGGTACACCGGTTCCCTCCGCCGCGGAATCATAATCACTCGGATAACGTCCGATCTCGCTCCTTTTTAAAGGCTGCGTAAGAATCCCGGTCATACAATACGAAAATTATTTTCTCAAGCGACTGCCGTTGTCCCGATAACTCGCGGGCACAATCGATCATTATCCGGGCGCACCGCTCCACCGAAAAACCGCCGACTCCGGTTCCGATGGCCGGAAAAGCCAGCGATTTCAGCCCCAGACGATCCGCCAGCAATAAGCAGTTACGGGTAACCTCGGCAATAATCCTTTCATCGGTGCGAAGATTCTGACCCATTCCGGCCGCATGAATAACGTACTTATGGGGCAGTCGCCCCGCGGTTGTCTCCACCGCCTGACCGACCGTAATCGGACCTTTGGCCATCGCCTCCTTTTCGATCATATCGCCGCCCTTGCGCTTGATGGCTCCGGTCACCCCGGAACCCATCCAGAGATGATTATTGGCGGCGTTGACAATGGCCTCGGTTTCCGCCTCGGTTATATCACCATGTTTGACTTCAATTTTGGGAGTCAACCTTGTCACCTCCGTTTAAAACCGGAATCCCTTTCCTGCGATCGAAAATTGCGATAAACAGCCATCCTGTCCCGAAACCGGCCAGCGTTCCCAGAGCCGCCCCGACTAGAAGATCACCCGGGTAATGCACCCCGACAAAAACCCGCGACAGCGCCACTAAAATGGCCAGGGGAATGAGTAATTTTGATGACTCGGGAGTTATCGCCCGGAATAAATAAGCCTGCCCGAACAAGTTGGCGGCATGCGACGACGGCATCGAAAAACCGGAACCGCATCCGACCAGCAGATGCACTTCCATCGTATGACAGGGACGAACGCGTTCCAAAAGTGGTTTTAGCACGGCGCTTGATAGCTGATCGGATATGGCCAACACGATCAGCGAAAATATCACCGCCAGCCGAAGACGTTTATCGCCTTTCCAGAGAATAACCGCCAGGCAAAAGGCATAGAATATTTTCAGATGCAGATCAAGCGTGACAAAGGGCATGATAATATCGGTCACCGGATTGGACAGGGTGGTATTGATAAAATGAAACAGGGCTGTATCCATCTGCCCCAGCCAGGCGATAAAATCAAGCATATCGACCACCGCTCCTGTTTAAGAATGAGATCACCTGACGATAATTCGGAATCCCGGTTCTTGCTCCCGGCCGGGTACACTTTATGGCCGCCGCCGCCGAGGCGAATCTTAACCTCTTTTTCAAATCCCAACCCTTTAAAAGTCCGAACAGGTAACCGCCGTGAAAGGTATCACCGGCCCCGGTGGTATCGATGCTCTTAACCTTGAAAGCCCTCTGCCGAACATAGCCCGATATTTTATCATAGCCGATCGAACCATTGGTCCCCGATGTTACGACAATGGTTCCGGGACAGATTCCCTTTAGTTTTTCAATAGCCGTCCGCGGTTCGGATGAACCGGTATAGGGAAGGGCGAAAGCGTCGGCGCAGACCAGATGATCGGTCAGCGGCAGTATCGCCGATATATCGTTGCGTATCGAACCGATATCGAAACTCACTGTTATTTTTTCCCGCCCGGCCCAGTTCGCCAGCTTCAGACAGGCCGCTATATCCCGCCCATCCAGATGAACCATCCGGGTTGCAGGAAGATCTCTTAATTTTATATCACCCGGAGTCAGGTTTATCTGACGGTTTAATACAATCGTGCGACTGCCGCTACCCCGCTCGATCCATCCGGTTGCCAGCGCCGTCGGCTGTTTCTTCCTGACGACGTAAGAAACGCTAATCCCTTCGCGTTTCAACTCCTCGACCAGTAATTGCCCGAATAGATCATCACCGACCGGAATGATAACTGCCGTCTTCATTCCCAGCCGCGACAGTGCCACCATGGCATTAGGAACCGGTCCGCCTCCCTGGATAGTCAACCCGGTCCCGTCGATCTTGGAACCGACCGGCGGATAATTGCCGATACCCACCAGGATATCCAGCGGCGATATACCCAGACCGAGGCAATCCAGATGCTTACTCAATACGAATCCTCCCCGAAGTCAGGTCAATTAATCTTTCCCGAATTTGTTCGACAAGTGATCTGCGAATCTCGACCGTCAATCGAACGATATCGGAAAAATCGGATTCGAGAATCCCGGCGCCTGCCTGATGCAAGGCTCGCTCCACGATATTGTAATCCGGGAAGGGAATCATCATGGTTAATTGCCCGGTAATATATTTCTCAATCACTCCGGCCTTTTCAATAGTAGCCGCGGCGGCCTCGGAATAGGCATGGGTCAGACCGCCGGTCCCGAGTTTGGTGCCGCCGAAATATCGGGTGACGATTACCATTGTGTTGGTCAAACCATTGCCCTCGATCCGGTCATATATCGGCCGCCCGGCCGTGCCCGATGGTTCTCCATCATCCGAGTATTTAAACTTCGTGTCATGACCGAAACCGACCCGCCAGGCGAAGCAGTTATGCGTCGCATCGAAATACTTCTTTTTAATCCGACCCAGTATATCCGCCGCCTCGAATTCGTCCCGGCAGGGATAAGCCTGTCCGATAAATCTTGAGCCTTTGATTTTATTTTCTATTTCCGAAACGGTTTTGATGGTATAGAAACTGTCGGTGGTATCCATAATGCTTTTTAAACCATGGACTTGACTATCAAATCCACCCCGCTGTCGAGATGGAATGGAATCGCGCCAAGGGCGATTATTTTTTTCACACTGGAATTGTCGCGCTCCGGCCGTTCGCATCCATCAAGCATAATAAACATCAGTTTACCGAGTTCATGACAGAAGGTGGCGGTGTCCAGTGTCCCGTTCGAATCGGCCATCACCTCCCCGATCACTACCGATTGCGATAGCCCGGCCACCAGCCGATTACGGGCCTTCAACCGGCCCGGGATGATCTTGCTTTCGGGCGAATATTCCGAGATGACACTGCCGTGTTTGATTATTTCCTCGGCCAGGGCTTTGTTCTCAACCGGGTATATCTCCTCCAGCCCCGATCCGATTACCGCATGGGTTCGGCCCCCGGCTTTCAAAGCCCCAATATGTGCCGAGGCGTCGATCCCTTCGGCCAGACCGGATATTATTGAGATCTTTTTTTCGGCCAGTCGTGAGGCCAGATCTAATGCGTACCCGATTCCCGCCCCGGTGGCCTTATGTGATCCGACAATGGCCACGGTCGGTTCATCGCGGCGAGGTAATTTGCCCATATGAAAAATAATCGGCGGAGGATCATTGAGTTCCTCCAATAGAGCCGGATAGAAATCATCGAACATCGAACAATGAGCCATTTTTCTCGCCTCGAGGGACCGGATAAAATCCTCGGATTCATCAAGATGCTCCGCCGCCTCGGTAATCTTGCCGGACTTTTTATCCCCCAGACCCTCAATCGCCAGCAACTGCTCTTTTTCGGCCATTAGAATTTCGGCCGGGCAGCCGAATCGGGCCAGTAATACCCGAAAAGCCCGGGGGCCCACCTCGCCATAATGACGCAATGCCCAAATCTGGGCCGATAGTGAATATTCGTCGATATTTTTCATTGGATAAAGTTATGTTAATCCCCCCTTGATGTCAACGACTTAAGAATTTGACTCATTTTCCGCTTTTATCCGGCGGGATTTTTCGATATTTTGTATAATTGAACGTATCTGAATGAGAAACATGATTAATCGGGATGGCTCCAATCATGAGCGATGAAAAATCATCCGAAAAACCCGTTATCGAGGCGGTGAAAAACGCATCATTTAAGGTCAGCCGCTTGCAAAACCTGTACAACTCGCGCGGAGAGAAGATCCCGACCAAAGAAACTTTCTGGCTGTGCCGTTGCGGTCATTCCGAGAATAAACCTTTTTGCGACGGGCGCCATAAACAGGTCGGATTCTCCGATGAGAAATCCGATGACCGGGTGGCATATCATTGGAAGGATTATACCGGTAAAGAAATTACAGTGCATGATAATCGCGGACTCTGTTCCCATTCGGCGGAGTGTCTTAAAAATCTCCCGGCTGTTTTCGATAACCAGCGCAAACCCTGGGTTCTTCCCGATGCCGCGACCGTTGAAAAGGTGATTGAGACAATCAAAAAATGTCCGTCTGGGGCCTTGGGCTATTCTGTCACGGGTGAAAAATATGTCGCCTTTGGCGGCGAACCGGCTGTCCATATCGCCCGAAATGGACCCCTTAATGTCACTGGCGGGATAGAATATAAAGATGGTGATAACAATCTTCCCGATACCACAGACCATTATTCCCTCTGTCGTTGCGGGAAATCCAAAAATAAGCCGTTTTGCGATGGAACACATAGGATAATACATTTCCGGGATGACAAAAATTAGTCTTTCGAATTTTCTTGATTCGCATGAATAGAAACCGATAATGAGAAGTATGAAGACAATTAGAAAAAGCCGCCTGACAATAATATTACTTTTGGTCATGGTTCTTCTTGCGGCCGCCATTATCTCCACCGTTTCAGGCAAAAACCAGATAATCTGCGATTACTGCAAACAGCAGATAAACGGGCCCTATATCGAGGCCGGCGGTAAATATTTTCACCCGATTCATTTCCTATGCGAAAACTGTAAAAAGCCGATTGATCCGGCCAAATATTACCAGAAAGACGGTAAATTCTACTGCCCGGATTGTTATACCAAGCTGTTTGCTCCGCGATGCGCTTACTGCGGGGGTATTCTCGGAGAAGGATACATTCTCGCCGATGGCAAAACCTATCACAAGGACTGCTATTACAATAACGTTGCTATCAGGTGTTCCGTCTGCGGGGAATTGATTACCGGCAATTATATAACCGATTTCTGGGGGAATATCTATCACCCTGATCATCAGAATGAGTATCCCAAATGCGATTATTGCGGCCGCCTGATTGCCGCTAACCTGACCGGCGAGGGACAGGTTTATCCCGATGGTCGGCATATCTGCGGGATCTGCCTGAAAACAGCCGTCAATGATATCGGGCGAGCCACGGCCATTTTCAGTAAAGTCAAACTCCACCTTGCCAGTGTCGGTATCTGGGTCGAAGATAGTGATGTCAGCCTGCATCTGGTCGACCGTCATGAAATGGCGGATATTTCCAAAATCGACCATGAGGGCAACCAGGCATTTATTAAATATTATGAAGTCACCGACGAAAACGGCCATAAATTACGTACATATGATATCTATATTCTCGAAGGGATTCCGGAAATAAGTTTTATTGCGGCGGCGGCCCATGAGTTGATGCATGTCTGGCAATACATAAACGCCCCGGCCGATAACGATCCCGCCCTGTGCGAAGGCAGCTGTAATTACGCTTCCTACCTTGTCCTGGAACATTATCCAGACAAAATGGCTGAATACCAGAAGGAAACCATCAGGCAGGACCAGGATAAAATCTATGGTGATGGTTTTCGGCGAGTCAGCCGATTAGTCGAAGACCATGGCGCGGCCTTCTGGCTCAGACACCTGAAGAACCACAAAGAATTTCCGGCAGGCTACTAAAAGCATTCCTCGCTTTTTTCTCCGAATTTATCTCTAATTCAAAATTTCTTGATTGCCTTTGCCCGCTCGGTTTTATATCTATGAATAATATCAACTTAAATACCGGGGAAACCGACTATTGTGCCCGATATGATAAAAGACAGTACCACCGTTAATGTCGCCATTAGCCGGAATGGCGCCGATCTGGCCGATAAATTCCGAGACTGGCTGATAAGTATCGGCGTTTCGACGCATCTGGCCGATTATCTCGGATGGATCGGAATGGCCCTCGCCGTTTTAATTCTGGCCCTGATAGCCAATTATATCGCCAAACGTATTCTGGTGGCGGGGGTGGGTTATTTTGTCCAGAAGACCAAAACGCGCTGGGATGACGCCCTCGTCGAAAATAAAGTCTTTACCCGCCTGTCCCATTTTGCTCCGGCTCTGATTATTTATTTTACGGCTTTTTTATTTCCTTCGATCCAGGATACCATCCAGCGTTTTTCGATAGTCTATATGGTTCTGGCGGGAGTCCTGGTCATTAATTCCTTCCTGAATGCGGTTGTTGATATTTACCAGAGTTTCGATATCTCCAGGCAACGGCCGATCAAAGGCTATATTCAGATCGTTAAAATCATTGTCTTTATTTTCGTCGGAATAATTGTCATTTCAACCCTGATGAATCGCTCGCCGCTGATCCTGTTGAGCGGCTTCGGAGCCATGACCGCCATCATTATCTTGGTATTCAAGGATTCCATCCTCGGTTTCGTGGCCAGCATTCAACTGGCCGGCAATGACATGGTCCGGATCGGCGACTGGATCGAAATGCCCAAATACGGCGCTGATGGCGATGTGATCGATATCACCCTGCATACTGTCAAAGTCCGAAACTGGGACAAAACCATTTCCACCATCCCGGCCTATTCGCTTATTTCCGAGTCATTTAAAAACTGGCGAGGGATGCAGGAATCCGGGGGGCGGCGCATTAAACGAGCCGTTCATATTGATCTCAGCAGTATTAAATTCTGCACCCCGGAAATGCTTGACCGGTTCGAGAAATTCCAGTTGATATCCGACTATGTAAAAAATAAACGCCGTGAAATTACTGAATACAATAAAACTAATAATTTCGACACCTCGGAACTGATTAACGGCCGAAACCTGACCAATATTGGTACCTTCCGGGCCTATGTCGCGGCCTATCTTCGCCAGCATCCTAAGATTCATCAGGATATGACATTTCTCATCAGACACCTGACTCCCGGTCCGAATGGCCTGCCGGTGGAAATCTATGTCTTCAGCAATGATCAGGTCTGGGCCAATTACGAGGCTATTCAGGCCGATATTTTCGATCATATACTGGCTATAGTGCCCCTGTTTGAATTAAGGATGTTCCAGAACCCCACCGGTTTCGATTTCCGATCCATTGTCAATTAATCTCTACCAATATCCTTTGGCATTGGATATATGTGATTGTGATTCCATAACTTATAATGGATAATATTAGCCCTGCTTTGCCTTACTCCTCGTTGTTCCATTATCTAAATGGTTGCCAGTGCAATATCGTGGTAGCCCTTGGACTGACTCGGATTCGCGGCAAACTTGTGGAAGAAACGCCTACTAAACGACTCGTGGCGAGTCATCCAGGCAGTGTTATCAAGAGAATAAGTAGAAAATGACGAAATATTGTGGATAACCTGTTAGTAAGTTGTCACTTTTATTTGAATAACTGTGAATATGTCTATTCCAAGTCTTTAAACGAATGTCCCGGATAACTAATAACCTGCCCTATGGTCGAATAAGAATCCCCCGGAATGGGGGGCAGGTATCCGATATAAAACTATGCCGTTATGGTATCCGCCTTTTTGTCGCTGGTAACATTCATACGCAACATGGTTTTGATAGTAATCCGATTAAAACCGACAGTCATCAGGCGTCCATATACAACTACGGGTGTTTTCAGATAGCCGTTATCCAGGCTGATCAAATCAATCACTTCCCGGCGGTTATTAATAACGCTGTCCGCCTTTTTTCTGCCGAGACCATTATAATTGGGGTTGAAAAAATGGGCCGGCTTAAAATGCCGCAACAGGCCCTCAATTTGATTTCGACCGAGCGGCGATTTTTTCAAATCATGAACCTTTAAAATCACTTCGAGTTCTTCCAAAAAACCTTTCGCTTCCTCCCCGACCGAATCGTTCGGATGCACATACAAATCCACCTGTCTGATCATTTTTTTTATCCTTGATTAATTTTTTCCTGAGTCTCGGTGATTCGGATGGTTACTCATCCGAACCACCAAGCCTTCTTACCCCTTTTAATCACCAAACCTGATAAGAATTCCGGCCACCTGATGCTCCCGGGAATCGCCCCCATCGATTCCCTCCCCGATGACTAACGGCGGCGGCCGGTTTTCTTATTCCCCCTCACTCTGCTGTCCCGAGCTTCCTGTAATGTACATCCGGATTTTTCTTTTCCTGATCTATGGTCAGTGGTTTTACTTTGGGAAATCCAACCGGCGTCTGGGCCACCTCGGCAAACAAATTGGTCAGGATATTAAGCGAGATATGGGCGATTATTTCGACTATCTCGGAATCGGAATAACCGATGGTCTTCATTTCCTGAATATCACTGTCCTGGATACGTCCGCGGGTTATTAGGACGGCCCGTGCAAATTTAAGTGCCCGATCAACTCGTCTATCTGCCGCCGAAGCCCGCCGGGCCATTAGCATTTCTTCCTCATTTATCCCGGCCATGCGAGACAGGGCGCTGTTGGCCGCCAGACAATAACTACTTCCATTAAGCTCCGCAATCATCAGGGAAATCAATAATTGCAGTTTATCATTGAGTTGTCCATGCGACAGGGCTTCGTTGAAAAGGTAATACCCTTTTAAAACTGCCGGTGAGCAGGCCAACCCCTTGATCAAGTTGGGAGTCATACCGTGCCCGTTTTTATAGTCGTTCAGCAGTTCTTTGGTTTCGTTGTCTATCATGTCAATATTAATTGTGTCAAATCTTGACATATTTTATTACCCGTGTAATTATTACCGAGCGCTGTTTTTCTCCTGCCGTTTTGTTATGCAACCCTCATACCAAATTTTATAAAAATCGTATCCTGTTGTGCCGCAATAGATATTGATTTTGGTATTATAGCCGGACACAGCGATTTTTCGTAAAAACCAATTTTTTGTTTTATTTTTATTGGAAATTCGTTATATTGAATACAAGTTAAAAGAGAAAACTGGTCGCTTCTTCAATCATTCGATTTAATATCTTGGCAAATTCTGAAGCGGTTCCAGAAAGCGCATAATCTTTAAATTAATCTTTAATTAATATTATCTGTCGGGTTACAGAATCATTTTGGAAACGATTTTAATCAGGGGTGATACAGCTTTATTATGACTGAAATCCCGGAAAATAACGGCGGCCTTGCACGGTTATCGGAGCTTTTTCTGAAATTCAGTGCGAACGCTATTATCCTTGCCGATCTCTCCGGCAAAATCAAATGGATTAATCAGACTGCCTGTGATTTTCTTGATTATTCGCTTGCCGAAATCGTCGACCGGCAAATTCCCGGCGTCTACGGGCAATGGCCCGAAAATAACTGGGATACCTTCTACCGCAACCTGAGCGAAAAAAAGGAGATATCTTTCAAAACCGAGTACCACTCCAAATCCGGCGCCAAAATTCCGGTGGAAGTCAACGCCAATTACCTGGATCTGGGTTTTGCCCGATTTATCTGCTGTATTATCCGTGATATTTCTGCCATTCAATATCCCGATGAAACCCTGCGGCTGATGTACTATTCGATAGACCGGGCCAGCGATGCGGTGTACTGGTTGAAAGAAGATACCAGCATTGTCTATGTCAATGAAGCCGCCTGCCGGGCTCTCGGCTATACCCGCGATGAATTACTGCATATGTCAATCCTTGATATCGATCCCAATTTCAATATTGATATCTGGCCGGAACATTGGTCCCGAATAAAAGATTATAAATCCAAAATATTCGAGACTCAACATCGGGCCAAATCAGGGGAAATTATCCCGGTGGAAATCTCCGCCAATTTTATAAAGTTCGGCAAAAACGAATATCACTGTTCCTTCGCCCGCAACATCACCCGGCGGAAGAAGTACGAAAGCGAGATACGAAAAGAAAGCTCTTTAAGAAAGGCCATAATCGGCAAGGGGGCGGACGGGATTTGCGTCTGTCATGAGATTCCTGATTATCCTTATGTTAAATTCACTGTCTGGAATGAAAGGATGGTTTCCTTGACCGGTTATACCATGGATGATATTAATAAGCTGGGCTGGTATCAGACCATGTATCCGGATCTGGATTATCAAAAAAAGGCCGTGGAACGGATGGCCCTGATGCGCCAGGGAATCGATATCGAGGGAGAAGAATGGGTCATCAAACGGGCTGATGGTCAGGATCGAACCATTCTTATCTCCACCAGTGTCCTCGAAACCAATGAAAATGATGCTCATGTGATCGCCATGATGCTCGATATCACCGAGCGGAAAAAGGCCGAAGAGGATTTGCGCCGGGCCATGATCGAATTGGAAAATCTGAAAAACCGTCTTCAGGATGAAAATATTTATCTCCGTCAGGAAATTAAGGATGAGTACAATTATGATCAGATAATCGGCCGGTCACAGGCCTTGAATGATATCATGGAAAAAGTGACCCAGGTGGCCAATACCAGTGCCACCGTTCTAATCACCGGTGAAACCGGAACAGGGAAGGAGCTCATTGCCCGTGCCATTCACGAACATTCTCAGAGAGCCGAACAACCCATGATCAAAGTCAATTGCGCCTCCATCCCAAAAGACCTCTTCGAAAGCGAGTTTTTCGGCCATGTCAAAGGTGCCTTTACCGGCGCCCACCAGGACCGGGTCGGGCGTTTTCAACTGGCCGACGGGGGGACGCTGTTTCTTGATGAAGTCGGTGAAATTCCCATCGAGTTACAGGGTAAACTGCTTAGGGTTCTGCAGGAGGGGCAATTCGAAAGGGTCGGAGAGGATATTACCCGCACGGTCGATGTCAGGATTATTGCCTCGACCAACCGCCTTCTGGAGCAGGAGGTGGTCAACAACCATTTCCGCCAGGACCTGTATTTCCGGCTAAGCGTTTTTCCCATCGAAGTGCCCCCATTGCGGGAACGCCTTGATGATATTCCGCTTCTGGCCAAGCATTTCATGCGTCTATCCTGCCGCCGGATTGGTATTCCCGATATCGACATCAGCGAAAATCAAATCAATTTGCTCAAAAGTTACGCCTGGCCGGGGAATATCCGCGAATTACAGAACATTATCGAGAGGGCCGTTATTAAATCCCGCCTGGGCGAGTTTAAAATCGAACTGCCGGCCGAGGCCTTCGGTCCGGACATGGTTCTCAAACCAAAACACGACAGACTGATTCTGAAATCCGCCGGCGTTATCAGTCATTCGGATTTAAGAAAAATAGAAAAGGAAAATATCATGGCGGCTCTTGAAACCAGTCACTGGAAAGTCTATGGAAGCGGTGGAGCCGCGGAGCGCCTGGGGATGAAACCGTCAACCCTGTCCTCGCGGATTAAGGCCCTGGGAATCAAACGTTCCGGCGATGATTAATCTCCAGCTAATCATCATCCACCTGCAGGGCGGCCAGAAAAGCCTCCTGCGGAATTTCAACCGTCCCGATCTGTTTCATCCGCTTCTTGCCCTCTTTCTGCCTTTCGAGCAGTTTTCGTTTACGGGTAATATCGCCGCCGTAACATTTGGCGGTAACATTTTTACGAAGCGGTTTGACCGTGGCCCGGGCCAATATTCTGCCGCCGATAGACGCCTGGATAACGACCTCGAACAATTGGCGGGGAATAAGCTTCCGAAGTTTTTCGCACAGGTTGACACCGTACTTATAAGCCTTCTGGCGGTGAATGATAACTGAAAAAGCGTCCACCGGGTCGCCGTTAATCAGAATATCCAGCTTAACCAGATCCGATTCACGGTAAAAGGGAAGACCGTAATCGAGCGAACCATAACCTCGCGAAATAGATTTCAATTTATCATAGAAATCGAATATTATTTCCGACAGGGGCAGTTGATAACTCAACACCGCCCGCAACTGGGTGGGATATTCGGTGTTTTTATAAATACCCCGTCTCTCCGTACAGAGACGCATAATCGGACCCAGCGAATCCGGTAGCGTGATTATCTGGGCCTCGACATAAGGCTCCTCGATATATCCAATCTTGCCGGATTCGGGTATATCCGAGGGAGAGTCGATCACTTTGACCGACCCGTTTTCGAGATAAACATTGTATTCGACATTGGGGACGGTATTTATAATGGTCTGGTTATATTCCCGCTGGAGACGTTCCGTGATGATTTCCATGTGAAGCATCCCGAGGAAACCACACCGGAACCCGAATCCGAGGGCCGTCGATGTCTCCGGTGTAAACGCAAGCGAAGCATCATTTAACCGCAGTTTCTCCAAGGCATCACGCAGTTCAGTGTAATCCTCGGCGATAGCCGGAAACAACCCTGAAAAAACCATCGGTTTTACCTTAACAAATCCCGGTAGCGGCTTATCGGCCCGGCGTCGGGCATGGGTGATGGTGTCACCGATACGGGTATCGGCCACATCCTTGACACTGGCGTACAAATAGCCGACCTCGCCGGTTTCGAGCGCCGCCATGGGAAAATTGGCCAGCCTTCGGCAACCGACCTCATCGACCTCGAACTGCTTTCCATGAGAGAAAAAGGTAATAACATCCCCGGGCGCAATCGAACCATCGACCACCCGAACATACGCCGCCGCTCCCCGGTAGGAATCATAGACCGAATCGAAAACCAGCGCCTTGAGTGGGCGCTCGGCATTACCTTCGGGAGGCGGAATCCGTTGCACTATCGCCTCCAGAAGCCGATCAATTCCCAGTCCGGTTTTGGCCGAACAATGGAGGATTTCATCTTTTTTGCATCCGATCAGATCGACAATCTGGTCGGCCACCTGGTCCGGTTGAGCGGCCGGCAGGTCGATCTTATTAATTACCGGAATAATTTCGAGATTGTTTTCCAGCGCCAGAAAGAGGTTCGAAACCGTTTGAGCCTCCACACCCTGGGCGGCATCGACCACCAGGATAACTCCCTCGCAAGCCGAAAGCGCCCGGCTGACTTCATAAGTAAAATCGACATGACCGGGAGTATCGATCAGATTGAACTGGTATATAAAACCATCGGTGGCTTTGTATGCCAATCGGATGGTGTGAGCCTTGATAGTAATACCGCGCTCCCGCTCCAGGTCCATATCGTCGAGAACCTGGGCCCGCATCTGGCGTTCCGATATAGTCCGGGTCGATTCCAGAAGACGGTCGGCCAGGGTTGATTTCCCGTGATCGATATGCGCAATAATCGAGAAATTGCGAATCAGTTTCTGTTTCGGCGTCATACTCATAAAATGGTGGCTGAAAATACGCTTATTGTAGCCTTTTGTCAATTCGTTCTGCTGGCCCCAATGGCAAATAAATCGTTTATGCTTGACTTTGTGTTCACTTGGACTATATTTTCCATCTGGCTTAAAAGGGCTTATGGCTGAGATAAACAAAATAAAGAGAGCATTTTACGAGAAATCATTCCTTTCTTTCGGGAGGATCTGCCTTAAACTTGGGCTAACCCCCAACATGTTGACCGGTATCTCGCTGATCTGTTCTATCATTTCCGGTGTATACTTCTGGAGAGACCAGATCTGGTGGGGTATCTTCTGGATGATAATGACCTCCTTTACCGATATGCTGGATGGTTCAACCGCCAGGGCCGGCGATATTGGGACTGTTTTCGGGGGAATTTTAGACCATGTTTCCGACCGTTATGGCGAGTTCTTCATCCTGGCCGGCATCACCCTTTCGGGATCAGTTCATCCGGGCTGGGGCCTTTTTGCCCTGTTCGGTATGATTATCGCCAGCTATACCCGTGCCGCGGCCGAGTCCATGGGCAAGATCGAAAATTGCGCCGTCGGCATCATGGGGCGACTGGAAAAATTCCTCGCCATTATCATCGGCGCCATCCTGGAGAACTACTACCCCCAATCTCGCTGGCTCGAGGTGGCCCTTATTATCGTCGGACTGGCCTCGTTTATAACCTCCATCCAGCGTTTGGTCTATACCCACAAAATTCTTAAAGATAAAAAATCGGTGTAATAAAAGTTATGATAACCGCCATTGGTAATCCCGTTTACGATTATATCAAAACGCAAAAAATCGAAACCGAAGGACGCATTCTGTCCGGATGCAGTACCAATGCCGCCCTGACTCTGGCTCGTCTGGGAGAAAGTGTTCGTCTGATCGGTGCTATCGGTGATGATTTCCGCACCGATTTCGAAACCAGACTCAGTGCACTGGGAATCGAGGCAAGAGTAATCCCTTCACCTCAGTCTGGCGGTTTTTCACTGATTTACTATGATAATTTCGGCAACCGCACTCTCGATCTGCTCGGCCGGGCCGATAATATTGGCCCTATTAAACCTGGTATATACTCGGACTCCGAGGCTGTTCTGATTGGCCCAATTCTGGGCGAGGTATCATTTGATAATATCCGAGATATCCGGCGTCATTATGATGGTTACTTGTTTTGTGATCCCCAGGGATTGCTCCGTAATGCCGATGAGAACAATCGCGTTTATCATGAAAAAGTGGACGGAATCGACAATATTCTCGGATTATTCACGGTCGTTAAACCGAATGAACTGGAAGGACGGGTTTTAACCGGGATCGACTGCCGCCGTGATCCCTACCGGGCCGCTGAGATTATCAAAGACTGGGGGCCGGAAATAGTTATCGTCACTCTGGCCGAACTTGGTTCGGTAATTTATGACGGCCGCCGTTTTATCGATATCCCACCGTATCGGATTGATCTGCTTGATTCCACCGGGGCCGGCGATACCTACATGGCCGGATTTACTTTCGAATATCTTAAAACCGGTGACCTGCGTAAAGCCGGGTGTTTCGCTTCCTGTGTTTCCTCGATCATGATCGAACAGGTCGGGCCGGATTTTGTCATGACCGAATCCGAAATCCGGCGGCGCCAGAAAACCCTGCTGGAGATGACTGATTTCAAAGTACCGGTCACCATTTAAAAAAAACGGCGGGCCGATCCCTGTCAGGGAACAGCCCGCCTGATATTAAGCCTGATTTACCGCTTAAATAACTATTTCAACAAAATCATCTTTCTTTTTTCGATATAGTCTCCGGATTTCATGCAATAGAAATACAAACCGCTGGCCACGGGATAACCGGATTGATCACTGCCATTCCATTCCACCGTATATGTTCCCGGCCCTCTGGTTTCATCAACCAGTGTTATCACCTGCCGTCCCAGAAGATCAAAGACCGTGATATTCACCACCGACCGGGTCGGGACCGAGTAACCAATAATGGTAATCGGGTTGAATGGGTTGGGATAATTCTGATTCAAAGCGTACCGTTCGGGAATCAACTCGGCGTTATCGTTCACATCAAGGAACGGTTCAACCGTGACCACGATGGTGTCATGAGCTATGGCGGTATCGGGATCGGTAATAGCGATGTACAAATAGACCTCACCGCTATATCCGGCCGAGGCTGTCAGCGTTAGAAGACCGGTTTCATAACTGAAATCGCGCAGAAGTGAATCATTGCTGGCGCTGAAGGCGTAATAGATCAGGCTGTCATCGCTCTCCGCATCGCTGACGGCCGCGTAGATATCAAGAACCGCCGAGCTGTCCGCCCCAAAAGCGATACTGTCGGGAAGACCGGATATAATCGGCGCATAATTATACCTGATCACGAATTTAACCGTGTCATTGGCGGTCAATCCTCCCGGATCGGTCACCGTCATATACAGGTAGGCGGTGTTGTTATAGCCGATCACGGAAGATACATTGAGAATTCCGTTTGATGTGTCATATGCTGGAATAAGGGAGTCGCTGCTGGTCGTGAAATCATAATCAAGAAGAGAATCATCACTTTCGGTATCGGCCACATAACCCCAGATGTAGAGATTATACGAGGAATCCGCCTTGAAACTGAGACTGTCCGGCAATCCGGTAATAACCGGATCGGTATTGGGCATGGTTGTGACCGTGACAATGGTGGTGTCCGAGGCGCTGTCACCATGCTGGTCAGTGACGGTCATGCCCAGGACCACTTCTCCGATAAAACCTCCCACGGCCGATAGAATCAGGAAACCGGCTTCGTTGAGATCGTACAGCAGGGAATCGTTGCTGACGGTGAATTCATAAACGATATCGGTATCGCTGGTGTAATCATCGGAAACATAATTCCAGATTCCCAGAAGCCCGGTGCTGTCGGTGTCAAAACTGATGCTATCGGGCATACCCGTTATAACCGGAGGATCATTGGTGACTTCCTTGGTGACAATATATAGAGCCGATGATGTGAAATTGGTGTCGAACACGATGCCGAACTGGTTGAGTCCGAGGATTGCCAGGAAATCACCAATCCGCGCGTTGTATGTCATTACCCGGAAACTGTCATTCACGGCCGGGATAAAATCGTAAATCAAATTGATATTGAGAACTCCGCCAAGAACCGCATTCTGAGTGATATTGAGAATGTCATGCTGGGTGATAGGAGTCAGTCCGCCTAGATCGATATCGACCTGACCGTTGACATCGATCGGGAAGTTGTTGGTCTGCATATTAATGATGCCGGCCGAATTACCCGGGCTGACCCGTCCGTCGTTAGTGAAGGTGGTGGCGTAAGTGTTCAGCGAACCATTCCCCTGGATTTTACCGGTGGTACTGTTATTGAAAGTCCCCCCGTCGACCGTCATGGTCATGAGATTGGAGAAATTAAGCGTGCAGGTGTTGTTGAAAGAATTGGCTCCCGTCATATCCACATAAAAATGTCCGCTGTTGACATTGATCGTCCCGTTATTGGTGTGCGATATGGAAGCCTTGTTCATACGCAGAGCGATATTGTTGATATTGATCTCACCCTGATTGGCCAACTGGGCCGCCAGGATTCGTGTTCCGCCGGTCGAACTGCCTCTTCGGGCGACAATCTCACCGAGATTACTGTTGGTCAGTGCCCCCGATGTCACATTCAGGGTTGCCGTTGTGGCCGTATCCTCGATAATACTGGTCAGGTCGATAACGCCGTTATTGGTGAACCCGGAAGCGACAGTCAGCGATGCCGAGCCGTATGAATCACCCTGAACCAGAATAGTGTCGTCGATACCGTTGGTGACCGCTCCGTTGAGGTTGTTCAGGCGTGAAATACTCAGCATACCGCCGTTGTCCAGATCGTTGTTGACGGTGCTATTGTACATGGTCATCAAGCCTTCATTGACGATCGTTCCGGCCCCGTTGACCGTAATAGAATAAAGATCCAGAGTTCCCGTATTGGTAAGGGTACCGGTATTTTCCGCCAGACCGCCGGTGAAATTGACATCGGCATCGACCGTGTTGCTGTTGCTGACATAGATGGTGTCGTCGATCAACGAGAGCGTTCCCTCACCGGTAACTGTCCCGTTATCGAAATAAAACTTGCCGCCGAGCCTGGAGAACATCTTGGAGGCGGCGATATTGATCGTCCCGCTGTTTTTAAAATCATCGTGGCAGGTCAGATTACCACTGGTTACGTTAATTGTGCCGACATTGGTATGCAGGGGATCGGAAGCGCTTATAATCAGACTGCTGGTCGTGGCGACATTGACCGTTCCCTCATTATACAATTTAGCGCTGATATAACGCGGATAGGCCGATCCGGTTCCGATTTCAGCCGTTATAATTCCATCGGAGGCATTGATTAGAGAATCATCCGACCCCAGAATACTGATGTAGGAATAGTTGGTGGCGCTCTGGGTCAGGATAATCTCACCGTGATTGGTAAATGATTCAGCTACCGACAAAATCGTCAGGTTGGTCGTTGTTCCCTCGGATATCATCTTCGAACCGGGTTCCGTAGTCAAAGTGCCATTGATAATCCCGGCGATAGTGGCTTTGATAATCCCGTCGTTGGTCAGATCGACATTGACTGTTCCATTGGTCAACAGCAGCGAATCGCGGTTAATAAGCGGCGGTGTCCCTTCGATAAAAGCGTTACCTATCGATATTGTTCCCTCATTGAACAGAGTGTCGGAAATGGTCAATGATGATGATACTCCGCCCAGAACCAGGCGTCCGGTATTGGTAAATTTGGGAGTAATGGCAACCACCACGCCGTTGAAACTGAGGGTTCCGTTATTGACAATGCTCCCGGACAGATGGTTGAAATAATCGGAATCGAAAGCGAATGAACAGCCGCTGTCGATCTGGATTGTCCCGGTATTATTGAAAGTCGCGCCGGAGGCCAACTGGGTGAATACCAGATTGCCGACCTGGACATGATAAGTTCCGGAATTGGTATGGGTGGCATCGATTTTGGAAATTTTCAGATAGGTGTCGGAATTGATTGTCCCGGCATTGGCCACCTGAGCCTCGAGGGTTCGTTCCGAGGAAGTGGTCAGACTGCTTCCCTGAAGGGCATTGATTGTTCCCGGCGCCTCGTTGACCAGAGATCCATTTGTAACCGTTATTTTGGCGGTTGTGGTTGTCGAAAAATAACTGCTGGTCAGGTTGATGGTCCCCCGATTGGTAAATCCGGTATCAACCGTCAGGTAGCAACTCGCTTCCATATTCCCTTCAACCGTTAATGTCCCGGTGGTATCATTGACGAACCAGGCCGGGAACGAACATGTCCGGGTCAGATTCAATGATCCCTTGTTGATGATCCGATGCTCGATACTGCCGTTGTCCAGATCGACCTGGCCGTCGATATTCATGTAAAAATCGCCGGTGGTATGCACATGCGAACTGTTAATATCAAGATAACCGTTCTCGTATACATTGCATGTTCCCGTAACAGTGATTTCCCAGCTGTTACAGCGCAGGGTTTGGGTTCCGCTGTATCCTCCCAGATAGAGGGTATGCACTGTGGCGTTCATATCCAGGTTGACGATATAGTTACCGTCCATGGTGATATAAACAATATCCCCGGAGGTCGGGACTGTTCCGGTACTCCAGTTGGAAGCATTGTTCCAGTTGCCGCCGGACAGGTTGTTCCAGACAACCGTGGCCGCCTGACCCGGAATAGCTGCCATAATAATGAGAACCGTTACAATTAAGGGGAAAACGATTCCTTTACCGTGGTTCATAGCTTATCCCTTCTAAAAAGTTAAGATCTTTGAATTCAAATTCTTATTTTATGATTATCGGCTGATTAGGTGGATAATTGAAGGGGCCGAAATGGTTTTAAGACGCCCTTCCATTTAAAGTAAGCGACTGAGAGTCTTGCAATTGCGGACGAAAATTCGCCGGGCGTCCCCGTTTATCTACCGGTTTTTGCCGCCCGAATGGCATCGACCAGCAACCGATAAGGGGTTTTTTCGGAATTGGCCCTGATAGCCGTATAGCATTTCCCGCAGCTATTCCTAAGAGAAAAGTGCTTTATTAATTCCGGCCTGGAATCGTATTCTTCACGAAACATCCCGCACGGGGTCAGTTTCGCCCAGGGGTTGATAATCAGGAATCTCTGTCCAGCCCGGCAACCGGGCCGACTGCCGTGTCGGAAAAATTCGATCATCTGCCTCAGAGTCCATTCCGAGGTGTGGATCGGGTAACCGTCTTTTTGCATCGCCACCAGCCTGTCAATCACCTGTTCCAGATCCTGCAAATCCTCAGGGCGGTTGACTGAATAATGGCTCTTGCCGGTCCGAAGTTCATTATATGTGCTGAAATTCACCGCCACGCCCCAGTCCCGGGCCAGTTCGGCGATCCGGGGTAAATCGCGAAAATTGCCGCTTTGTACCACGCAGGCCAGGATGATGTCATGATTACCATAACGGGCCAGCCGTGGGGCAAGCTCGGCAATATGTTCAAAATTCCCTTTCAGATGACGAAACTCGTTGTGCCGCTCATCGGGATAATCAAGCGAAAACGAAAACTGGTCGATCCCGGCCTGGCGCAATTTCAGGTATTTCTCCTCATTGAGGAGCTGGACATTGGTGGTGATCACGAATACCGCCGTCGGATCGCGCCGCCGCATTTCCGCAACTATCTCGGCCAGGTCTTTCCTGAGAAGCGGTTCGCCGCCGGATATCTGCGCTACGGCCGGACGAAGAATATCCATCCAGCGGGCGAAATGATCCGGTCCTAGCCGCGGTTCCTTCACGTAATCGCCCAAATCGCAATGCTCGCACCGGGCGTTGCAGTTGTATGTAATTTCGAATGAGACCGTTATCGGCCGCCCCAGAAGGATATTTTTTGCCGCCCGAGCCATAATCCGAAATTTACGCCATTTCGTGAGTCCCTTCACGAATCCATCCTTTTCCGTAAAATGATCTGCAATTCAATATAACGGATATATCCGAATATCACAAGGGATACCGGGACCATCTCTTTTGACCCTTCGATCAGCCGGACTATTTTCACCTAACCCCGAATACCGTCGAACAGAATTTTCTCCAGGATATCCTTAAAATCGGCCGTCTTCTCAAAACGTTTGGTTTTGCCGCGGGCATCATAAAGATATCGGGTGATAGTTTCCATGATGACATTCACGGTGGCCGCAATGATTTCGGGCGGGATATCCTGGCGGATTTCGGCCGTCCGCGCCCCGCGCCGAATTATCGCCGTCAAATGTTCCCTCTCCGTATCACGAATCCTCCGGCGAAAATCGTTGCTTAATTCCCGGCTGTTCTCGAAAAGCATTTTCGCAAGGAAATCTGCCTCCACCGGATGTTCCTCGCGAAATTCAGCCGGTCCTTCCAGAAATCGCCGTAACCTTTCACGGGACCTGATTTCATGGCCCGAACCGGTCCGTTTGCACCAGAAAATACGGTAATTATCAAGGAATATTTCGCCGACAAAACCCAGCAAATTTTCCTTGTATCCGAAATATTGAAACAGCGATCCCTTTGAAATCCCGGCCTTATCGGCGATCATATCAAGCGAAACCCGGTCAAATACATTGCCGCCGAACGTCGCCAGGGCTGTTTCATATAAACGTTCTTTTTTGTCGGGTGAAAGCTTGCGGAAAGTGGCCGAGATAATCCCGGCTTTCTCCAGATCGACAATCAAATTTTCATTCATATAATACCAGTATAATAATAATGACTATTAAGTCATATAATATGCAGTAATACTCTATTTAATGTCAAGTTTTTTCTTGCCTTGCTGGAATTCCCTGGCTATATTGACCCCCGATTGACATAGGGAATTTAAAAAGAAAAGGATATCTTATGCCAAAAGTAAGGGTCGCTATAATCGGTGTCGGCAACTGCGCGTCATCATTCGTCCAGGGTGTGGAGTACTACCGTAAAGCCAAAGATACCGATTTTGTTCCGGGTTTGATGCATGTCAACCTGGGTGGATATCATATCAGCGATATCGAATTCTCGGCCGCCATCGATATCGACAAGAATAAAGTCGGCAAAGACCTGGCCGAGGCCATTTATACCCGGCCTAACAATACTTACAAATTCTGTGATGTGCCCAAGACCGGTATTATCGTTCAGCGCGGGATGACTCATGATGGGCTGGGCAAATACCTCAGCCAGATCATCGAGAAGGCTCCCGGCGACACGGTCAATATCGTTAAACTGCTCAAGGACACCAAAACCGATGTGGTCGTCAGCTATCTCCCGGTCGGTTCGGAAACTGCCACCAAGTGGTATGTCGAGCAGATTCTTGAGGCCGGATGCGGTTTTGTCAACTGTATCCCGGTATTCATCGCCCGCGAAAAATACTGGCAGGGACGTTTCCGGGAAAAAGGTCTGCCGGTGATCGGCGATGATATTAAATCCCAGGTCGGCGCCACCATTACCCATCGTATTCTGACCCGCCTATTCCGCGAACGCGGAGTTCGGCTTGAACGCACCAGCCAGCTCAATGTCGGCGGCAACACCGACTTTCTGAATATGCTCGAACGTGAACGTCTGGAATCCAAGAAAATATCCAAGACCAACGCCGTCACCAGTCAGCTCGATTATGATATGGGACCGGGCAATGTCCATATCGGCCCGTCGGACTATGTCGAATGGCTGGCCGACCGTAAATGGGCCTATATCCGTATGGAAGGCCGGACGTTCGGCGATGTACCGCTGAATATCGAGATGAAAATGGAAGTCTGGGACTCCCCGAATTCCGCCGGAGTGGTTATCGATGCCGTCCGCTGTTGCAAACTGGGACTCGACAACGGTCTCTCCGGAGCACTCGAAGCTCCTTCGGCTTACTTCAAGAAATCTCCTCCGGTACAGTACACCGATGATGAAGCCCGCAGAATGACCGAAGAATTCATCCTCAAATATGGCTGGAAAGGGGAAACCCCTTCCAAACGAAAACTGACCATCAAGGCCAAAGCCTCGCCCCCCCGAACCACGGACCGGACAAAGACCACCATCACCACTCGACGGAAAAGGGTTACCGAAACGGTGGCCAAAAAGTAGTTTGCCGAAGGAATAAAATTGGCTAAATTAAAGGCGGACAGATAACTGTTCGCCTTTAACTGTATGTATGATGCCGCCTGGATATTTTATAACATTCGAAGGAATCGACGGGTCGGGGAAAACAACCCAGTTGCAAATGGCCGAAAAATTCCTCGCGGATAACGGCCGTTCCACACTGGTTCTTCGCGAACCCGGGTCTACGCCCATTTCGGAAAAAATCCGCGACCTTCTGCTTAATCCCGGTTTGAAAATCAATCCCGTTTCGGAACTGATGCTCTACCTGGCGGCACGCGCCGAGCTGGTCGCTCAGGTTATTGCCCCAGCCATTGATAATGGCCGGATTGTCCTGTGCGATCGTTTTCATGATTCCACCACTGCCTACCAGGGATACGGTCGGGGAATCGAAGTGGCTCTGGTAAGTCGTCTGAATGAACTCGCGATCGGAAAATATAAACCGCATCTGACTTTCCTGATCGATGTCGATTACCGGACCTCCCTCACCCGCCGCAAAACAGCAACCGATCGGCTGGAGGCGGAAAATCATGAATTCTTCGACAGGGTCAGACAGGGATTTCTTCAAATCGCCCGAAACGAACCGGACCGGGTGATTGTTATAAATGGAAATCGAACCCCAGTTGAAATATTTATCGAGGTTAAAGATTGTCTCTCCCGCAAAATGAACATCATCTGAATCCCGATCAACTGAAGAACCATCGCCGGACCATGATCTGGGGAATGGCGATTTTTTTTGTTCTGATCTTTTCGGTCGGCGGCTTCTCGCTTTATGTTTTCTCCGATGATTCCCTGTCTTATTCCGGCGACCTGGTATCCAGCCTGCGTCTTATATCGATGCTCAATCACGGCGAATCACCGACGCAAATGGTTCGCGAGGCTCGCGAGGCTGTCTTCGACAAACTCGACCGCTATTCCGGCTATATCGAACCGCGCGAACTCGATCGGGTAACCGAGGAATTTTCCGGATCATACGGCGGGATCGGGATAACCATTGTCGGACATGAATATGGCTTGATGGTTATGTCGGTCAGGGAAGATGGTCCGGCCAGCCGGGCCGGTGTTCGAACCGGGGATATTATTATCCGCGTCGATAGTACCGACCTCCGGGATATCGGTTCCTATCGCGCCACCTTTCTTCTCCGCGGCGAGGAAGGGACAGGAGTCGATATTACTATGGTCCGTAACAATCTCAGCGATACGCTCGATTTTCATCTTACCCGTGAAAAACTGCGTTTGATCCATATCCCCTATGCCGGATTAACCGCCCGAAACACCCTGTATATCCGAATCCTTGATTTCGAATCGGGGCTGACCTCGGAACTTTTGGATATTCTGGACACCCTGTATTTGAACCGCAAAGACTCGGTAAAAGCCCTTATCCTTGATCTACGCGGCAATCCCGGGGGATTGCTGGGTGAGGCGATTGCCTGCTCCAACCTCTTTCTTAAAAAAGGGATGCTGATTGTCGGTGTCAAAGGCCGCTCCCGCTGGAGAGTCGAGGAGTACCGCGCTACGGCCAAAGATATTACCGGCGGCCTGCCGATGGCTATTCTGGTCGATCGTGGTTCGGCTTCAGCGTCAGAAATTCTGGCCGGGGCCCTGAAATATGCCGGGCGCGCCATCCTGGTCGGTGATACCACCTTTGGCAAGGGTCTGGTTCAGGAATATCACGGTTTGGGCGATGGTTCCGGCGTGCGGCTGACCACAGCCCGGTACTATTTCGAGGGAAAAAAATTTATCAACGATCCCGCCGATCCGAAAATGGACAGCGGGGCCGGAATTCCACCTGATTATTATTACCATTCGAACGCCACCGATAAATTTCTGACCTGGCTGGAATTATCTCTCCTGATGCGAGATTTCGCCCTCAAACACAAGGACGATATCATAAAATATTCGCCGTTTACTACCACCGCTCCGTCATGGGTAGATAAATTCACGGTTTATGCCGGGGAAAACGGCTTCGCCTACCAATCCGATCTGACCACAGAAGCCGAGTTTATCCGCGATGAAATCGTGTTCAAAAAATATTCGGATGATGCTTTCCGAGCGATTGATAATATCTACAAAATCTCGCAGGAAGAGGACTCCCGGCAATTCCAGGCCTATTCCGACTACATCCGCCAGCGCCTTTACCAGATTGCTCTGGAAATTGAATACGGTTCAGCCCGGGCCTACCGCGATGCCATTATCCCTTACCGCCGGGATATCATCCTGGCCGAAAAAATACTCCATCATGACTGATAAAAAACAGGCCATTTTTTGCGATTTCGATGGGACCTTTGCTTCCCGCGATGTCGGTTATCGGTTGTTTAAGCATTTCTCCGACGGGAAAAATGATGAAATTGTGGCCGCCTGGAAAGCCATGAAAATATCCTCGAGAGAATGCCTGCTTGAAGAGGCCCGGATGGTCCGGGCTTC
Organism: Candidatus Zixiibacteriota bacterium; assembly: GCA_016933955.1. Lineage (NCBI taxonomy): Bacteria > Pseudomonadati > Candidatus Zixiibacteriota > Candidatus Zixiibacteriota bacterium. Next base: position 21,578 of record JAFGTT010000009.1, on the reverse strand, counting down.
GGAATCCGAGATTAAATCCTTCCTCGATCAATTTGAACTCCGCCCCGGGGCGGCCGAATTTTACCACGAGGTGACCCGAAGAAATATTCCCTTCTATATCGTTTCCGATGGTATCGATTTATATCTTGATTATATCCTTGAAAAAAACGGTCTGGGCAAAATTAAACGTTTCTGCAATCACGGAATTGTGAAAGACAGCCGCCTCAGGCTGGAATTCCCTTATGACAATCACGGTTGTCCGCGATGCGGGTGTTGTAAGGGGGCCCGGATCGGCGATATAATCGGGCCGAATCCCTCGATTTGGCAGGTTATTTTTATCGGGGACGGTCTCTCCGATCTTTGCGCCCTTCCCCGGTCCAATCTGATTTTCGCCCGCGGCGATCTGCTTGATTATTGTCAAGCCAATTCTATTTCTGCTATTGAATATCAAAATTTTTTTGATATAATGAATTACTTAAAGATGTCCGGATAATTTTCCCGGATGACAGCCTTGGTGATCATAAAAATTGGAGTTTAAAAATATGAAGGCGATTATTATGGCCGGGGGATTCGGAACCCGGTTACGTCCTCTGACCATCAATATCCCCAAACCGATGGTGCCGATTGCCTCAATACCGATGATGGAACATGTTGTCAATCTGCTCAAGAAAAACGGTTTCACCGATCTGATCTCCCTTTTGTTCTTCCAGGCCGATGAAATTAAAAACCATTTCAAGGATGGCCGGACTTTCGGGGTCCGCATGGAGTACCTTCAACCCGCCGAAGACTATGGTACGGCCGGGGCGGTCCGCTATGCCGAATCTTTTATCGATGATACGGTAGTGGTGATTTCCGGAGATGTTCTCACCGATTTCAATCTGAAAGAGGCGATCGAATGGCACCGGGCCAGAAACTCCGAGGCTACCATATTGCTGACCCGGGTCGAAAATCCCCTGCCCTACGGGATCGTTATTACCGATGAAGATGGCCGGATTGTCCGGTTTCTGGAAAAACCGTCCTGGGGCGAAGCCTTTTCCGATACCATCAATACCGGGATCTATATTCTCGAACCCCATACCGTTCGCCTGATCCCGCCCAAAACCAATTTCGATTTTTCCCAGAATTTATACCCCCTGATGCTGTCGAAAAAAATGGGCCTTTATGGTATGACCACCAAAGGGTACTGGAAAGATGTCGGCAATGTCAATGAATATGCCCTCGCCCACGAGGATTTCCTGGCCGGCCAGATTAATCTTCAGCTCAGCCTGGAAAAGAGACGGATCGATCAGGCCGATGTATACCTTGGTGAAAACGTCCGGCTCGGCAATGACCTCAAAATGGAAGGGGTTGTCGTCTGCGCCGACCATGTGACCATCGATGATAACGCCGTTATCGTCAATTCCGTAATCGGGGCTCGCTCACGCGTGGGCGAACGATCCGAAATCAATAACTCGGTTATTTGGTCCGATTCGAATGTAGGGGCCGAATCGCAAATAAACCGGGCCATTATCTGTTCCCAATCGACTATCGGCGACAATGTCGCCCTGATGGATAATGTCATTGTCTCCGACAACTGCAGTATCGGCAATGGCGCTACTGTCAAGGCTAATTGTAAAATCTGGGCGGGGAAGACAGTCGATGAAGGCGCTATTGTGTCATCATCGCTGGTCTGGGGCGAAAAATGGAACCGCGAGCTGTTTACCCAATCCAAAGTAACCGGTTTGGCTCTGACCGAAATAACCCCTGAAATGTCGGTCAAACTCGGCGGGGCCTTCGGCGCCTTCCTTGGCCAAGGCAAACGGGTCGTTACCAGTCGTGATGCCTCCGATACCTCGCGTCTCCTGAAACGTGGCCTGATTGCCGGATTTTTGGCCGCCGGGGTTCATGCCGATGATCTTGAAATGTTGCCGATACCGGTTGTCCGTTACGCTCTGCGTAGCGGTGATTATGCGGCCGGGGTTTATGTTCGCCATAATCCTCTGGACAACAACCAGATAGACTTTATTTTTTTCAATGGCGACGGACTCGATATGCCCACCACCAAACTCAAAAAAGTCGAACGCCTCTTTTTCGGCGAGGATTTCCGTCGCGCCAAACTCAATGAAATCGGACACCTTGATATGCCCCAGGGGATGCTGGAAGACTATCGAACCGATTTTATTACCTCGATTAAACCCGAGGTTATCCGAAAAGCCGGATTCAAAGTCGTCATTGACTATGCCAATGGTGGCTCCAGTATCGTGTTCCCCACCATTTTCTCCCAGCTCGGAATCAACCTGGTGGCTCTCAACGCCTTTATGGATCCCCGCCAGTTCTCGCGGCATCCCGATGAAATGGCTCAATCAATTGTCCAGTTATCCTCGATTGTCAAAACCCTCCATGCCGATATCGGATTTTTGATCAATCCCGCCGCGGAAAAATTGACCGTGGTCGATGAAAACGGTTTCTTTATCGACAGCCAGCTTTTGCTCTTACTGGTCGCCGACCTGTTTCTTCGAACCCATTCAGCCCGTCGAATTGCAGTCCCGGTGGCGGCCTCGATGGGGGTCGATGAAATCGCTTCCCGTTACAATGTCGAAGTGGTCCGGGTCCGCAATTCACATCTTTCGATGATGGAAGCCCACCAGCAGGGGAATGTTGATTTCGTCGGCGGCACCCTGGGAGGTTTCATTTTCCCCGGCTTCCAGATGGGTTCCGATGCCATTCTGGCGGCCGTGTATATCCTTGAAATGATGGCCAAGGAAAAAATCCGGCTGGGCGAACTGCGCGGCCACTATGAAAAATATATCCGTAAAACCATCAGTGTGCCCTGTCCCTGGTCCAAAAAGGGAACCGTCATGCGTCACCTGATTACCGAAACCGCCAATAAAGAGCGGCAGTTGATCGATGGGGTACGCGTGATTGAAAACGATGGCTGGGTGCTGATCGGCCCGGATAATCTGACCGCGGCCTTCACCATCCTGGCCGAATCGGAATCTAAGGATGTGGTCAATCAACTGATTTCCGATTATAAGACCATCGTCGAGAAGGCCCAGAGCGCCGAGGAGTAAATCTAAAAAATTAAGCGCCGACCCTTTGTCCCCTCGGTCGGCGCTTCGTAGGCAATAGGTTGGGAATCAAATTGCTCTTCGCGCTGTTTGCTCATCAAATCGGCTACTTTTTTATACTGGGGTTTTAATTTAAAAGTTTCACTGTTGTCTTAAAAAAATTGTTTCATCCGGATAAAAAACCATAAACCGCGCGTTCTATTGCTCAAATAGCTTGATTTCAGTCCGATTTTGAAATAATATACGACCTTGATTTTGGAGTTCCGAGACGCAACTATTGGGGATTATTTTTCACTTCCGGAGGTTGATGATGGATTATTTCAAACGCACCAGGATTTCTCAGATCCTTGTCGATGACCGGATCGAAACCGGCAAGGAGATTATTATCCTTGGCTGGGTCCGGACTATCAGGCTGTCCAAAACCGTGGCTTTTGTGGAAATCAACGATGGCTCGTGTGTCGGTAATATCCAGGTGGTTGCCAATAATCCCGATAATTTCCCGGTCCTCAAAGATATTCTCACCGGCGCGGCCGTGCGAGTGGTCGGCAAACTGGTCGAATCTCCCGCCGAGGGGCAGAAATACGAGCTGGTGCCCGATGTCCTGGAACTGGTGGGGCCGGCTGACCAGAGCTACCCCCTCCAGAAAAAACGGCACTCCTTCGAATTTCTGCGCGAGATTGCTCACCTGAGGATGCGGACCAACACTTTCGGCGCGGTCAACCGGATGCGTTCCAAAATCGCCTATGCCGTGCATAAGTTCTACCAGGAACGGGGCTTTTATTATCTCCATACCCCGATCATCACCGCCTCCGATTGCGAGGGGGCGGGGGAGATGTTTCGGGTGACCACTTTCGATCTCAATAAGGCCCCGGTTAAGGACGGCAAGATCGATTATGATGCCGATTTCTTCGGGGCCGAAACCTATCTGACCGTGTCCGGACAGCTCGAGGCCGAAATCGGGGCGATGGCCTTGAGCGATGTTTACACTTTCGCGCCCACCTTCCGGGCCGAGAACTCCAACACCTCGCGTCATGCTTCGGAGTTCTGGATGATCGAGCCCGAGATGGCTTTCTGCGACCTGCAGGAAGATATGGACCTGGCCGTGGATTTCCTGAAATACCTGTTTAAATACGCTCTGGAAGAATGTCCCGATGAAATGGCCTTCTTCGGCAAGTGGATCGATAAAACTCTCCACCAGACCCTGGAGCATGTCGTCACCTCGGATTTCGAACGCCTGACCTACGGCGAGGCGGTCAAACTGCTGGAAAAAGCCGACCAGAAATTCGAATACCCGGTCGGATGGGGTCAGGATTTGCAGTCCGAACATGAACGGTACCTCACCGAAAAGGTTTTTCTCAGGCCGGTTATTGTCTATGACTACCCGAAAGATATCAAGGCTTTTTACATGCGGGTCAACGATGATGAAAAAACCGTGGCGGCCATGGATGTCCTGGTCCCGAAAATCGGCGAGATCATCGGCGGCTCGCAGCGCGAGGAGCGGTATGATGTCCTGATGAATCATATGAAGCTGAAAGGCCTCAACACCGATCTTTACGGCTGGTATTTCGATCTGCGGAAATATGGTTCGGCGCCTCATGCCGGTTTCGGGCTGGGATTCGAGCGGACTTTGATGTATATCACCGGGATGGCGAATATTCGTGATGTCATGCCGTTTCCCCGCGTCCCCCGCTGGGCCAAATTTTAGGTCTGCCGGCCGAACTGTCGGATACAATAAAATCACTGAATATCGAATCGATTCGGGCCGCCTGAATTTTCGGAGGCGGCCTTTTTAAGAGACAGCTATTCAGGGTGTTATGTCGAAATGGGTTCATTTCATCCTCCTGTAAAATTTCCAATAGAAAGATACAGGAAACGTGATCCGGTGAATTGAAAATCCCAGGTCTGAAGACCTGGGCCACCCGGTAGCTTTTTGAAAATGGGTTCGTTTTGTCAGTAAAAAGTTTTTGCAAAATGGGTTCGTTTCATCCTTTGGAATAATTTTTCAGGCAAGCCGGGTCATTTCGGTATCATCGTCTTTGAGAAGGCGGAGGAGTTTGAAGGCGCGGTCCATCTGGCGGTCGAGGCGCATCTCATAGCGAAGGATATTGCGGCAGTATTCCAGATCGGGAATGGTCCGGCATCCAATCAGATCAGCGCGGGTTTGTTCAAGCTGTTCGGCGGATCGGGCGGGATGATCGGGGTTATCGCGAAGACGGCGAAGGTTTTGGCGGTGGTGTTCGGCGAGATCGTGATCGATATTATCGAGCTGGCGGTTGATCCGGGCGGTTTCGGCAGAGATAGCGCGGCGGGATCTCCAGAGGCAGTTGGCGATCTTATGGACGAGTTGTTCCTGGAAAACGCCGACCGGTTTAAGTTCGTCGAAGAGGCTGGAGAGGAGGTAATCATAGTCGTCGGGGTCTTCTTTGAGATGGGGCGAGTTGATAATAATATCGGCGGCATAGAGGCCGTGTTTAATAGCGTTGCGCGATGAGACGGCTTTACCCTCGGCGGTCATGGGTCCGTTTGATTTTTTGGCATTGGCGCGGTTGGCAAGGAGTTGTTTTTCGCTGACGGACATGGTTGTGGCCCTTTGGTTAATGGTTCATATAAGAAAGGGCGCGGGGTATTATTCAGCAGTGAAGGGGTGGGGAAAATGGATGAGGAGGAAAACTTATGCATCAGGTTTGGAAATACATAGCCTTTTAATTCAGTCAATAGCGTGTTGTTCATGGTCTTATAGTAAAATGGGTTTGTTTCATCCGGCGGGAGATTTTTAAATAAAAATGGGTTCGTTTTGTCAGTAAAAAGTTTTTCTGGGGTTTGCACTACATTAACTATATGGTGCTTGTGTTTTGATGGAATAGCGGAATTGGTTTTCATATAAAACGGGGGTGAGGACGGATTAAGGGTGAGGTAGCAGTATTATTGTCGAAACCGCAGGGGATTTCGACCTAAAAGGACTGTAGTTTATGAAAACTGCCGGGATATCAGGCGGTTTGATTGAAATCTCTCAGTGCCGTTTCAAGAAGTTTCTCGAGACTGCCCCGGCCGCTGTAGCTTATGAAAACCGCCCGCAGGTTGTGTTTCTCATATAACCGGCGTTTGAATTCCATCCGGTCGCGATAGTGCGGCATATGGCGGTAACCGCAAATCTCGACAAACAGGTTCAGATCGGGCAGGAAAAAATCGGGACGGTACTGCCGCCCCTCAAGCAAAATCAACGGTTCATAACTGAAACGGATATGATTCTTTTCGAAATATTCGACACATTTTTTCTCATAACCGGACCGCACTTTTACCCCGGTCCCGGCCTCCATCACCGGCTCGAACTTTTTTCGGCGGGGGAGAGCCACCCCGCGCAAGGGTCCCAACCGGCCGGTTTTCCTGAGCCGTTTGCGATAATTCATTTCAGACTGAATATACGGGGTCGGGAACATAATGCAACCGATGAAAATGATTCGTTAACACCGGCGTGTTAAAATTCAACCCGGTCTTCCCGGGAAAACTGATTTGGCCGACCGGTATAATATTGTGGACATCGGCCGAAATATAATATTATATGATTACGGTAATATTTTATGGATAATCTGACCGTCCCATTTGAACTGCGATTTTTTATTGCTCTCGGTCTGTCTTTTCTGATCGGTCTGGAGCGGGAAAGATCCGGGATGATTTCCAAAGGCCGGGTCTTTGCCGGGGTCCGGACTTATTCCCTGATCGGTGTTTTCGGATTCGGTTGCGCCTGGCTGTATAATATCGGGGCGGAGTGGATGTTGCCGGTCGGCCTGATCGCCATGACATCGCTGGCCCTGGTCGGTTACCTGGCCAAACTTCGCCAGGGTCATGTCGGTTGGACCAGCGAGGTGGCCGCCATCCTGACTTTTATCATCGGCGCGCTCTGCCTTCTGGCCGATATCTGGGTGCCGATGGCCCTCGGGATTATCGCCACCTTCCTGCTTTCCGAAAAAGCCCAGATCGAGGATTATGTCGAAAGTCTGGATAAGGCTGAATTTCTGGCGGTGGTCAAATTTTTGATCGTGACCCTGATCATTCTGCCGGTACTGCCCAACCAGGAATACACCCAGTTCAACCTCAATCCCCGCCATATCTGGCAGATCGTGGTTCTGGTTTCCTCACTTGGATTTGCCGGTTATTTCCTGTCCAAGAAATTCGGCGACCGGATCGGGTTAAAACTTTCCGGTATCCTGGGAGGGATTGTCTCCAGTACCGTTATCACTATCACCGCCGGGCGGATAGCCCGAAAAACCCCGGAACAGAGCGGCGATGCTCTCCAAGCCTCGATCCTGGCCGGGAGTGTGATGTATCTTCGGATTCTGGTCTTGATCTGGATTATCAAGCCGGAATTCGTTACTCATATCTGGCTTAAACTGGTTATTCTGGCGGCTGTGGGCGTGGCATTGGCCCTGTTTATCAAAAAACCGGTCAGTTTCGGCCAGAAGCCGATCGTGAAAAGCCCCCCCAACCCCTTCGAAATCAAACCGGCCCTTATTTTCGCCTCGCTTTTCGTTTTTCTGACCGTTGTAACCATGCTTATTCGTCGGTTCTATGGAGCCGCGGGCCTGCTGGTTTTGGCCGGTATCACCGGTGTCACCGATATCGACCCCTTTATTCTTTCCCTGGTCAACAACGCCGCCGCCTTCCAGGCGCTTCTCCTGAAAGCCATTATCGTTTCCATGATGAGTAACACCATCATGAAAGGAATCTATTTTGGTTATCTGGCCCGGGAAATCAGGGGTGAAACAGCCTGGCGTTACGGCCTCTGGGCGCTTCTCCATCTGCCCGTCATCCTGATCAATTGACCGTTGTCACATCGGTCGCTGTTATCCACGTTTACCGCATTGACAAAACCGGCTTTTTGCTTATCTTATAAGCCGGAAGATGAGACAGAATTGTTCCCGGCCGAAAGCTATGGGGATATCGACCGTGCCGGGACAAAGGGTAATTGATGAAACTGCTTTTTTGTATCTGTTGTTCTAAGGGGCTTATAATTTAGACATCGGGACACGCCGACGGCTGTGTCCTTTTTTATTTTGCGAATTTCAAATATGGTGATAACATGGACAGCCTTGATTCCGAACTAATTTACCTGGATAACGCCGCCACCTCATGGCCAAAACCGGATAAAGTATATAAATTCATGGTTGATTTTTACCGGCAGTGCGGGGTCAATCCCGGTCGTTCCGGCTTCGACAAAGCGATCGAGGCCGGTAATGTGGTCGAAAATCTCCGCAAGCGTCTGACCAAATTTTTCGGCGGTGATGAGGATGCCCCGGAACGACTCTGTTTTTCCTATAATGCCACCGATGCTCTTAATTTGATTATCCAGGGTTTGCTGGGTCCCGGAGATCATGTTGTCACCACCAACCTGGAACACAATTCGGTTATCCGTCCGATCAATCACCTGGTCCGCGACCGGGGAGTGGAGGCGACCTATGTCCCCTTCGATAAAGACGGTTTTGTCGATCCCGAGGACATCCGGAAAGCCATCAGGCGCAACACCCGGCTGGTTATGGTCAATCATGGTTCCAATGTTATCGGGACCATCCAACCGATGAAGGAAATCGGGAAAGTATGCCGGGAGATGGGGGTGTTGTTCGGAGCCGATGTTTCGCAGACGGGGGGGATGGTACCGATCGATATGACGGCGATGAATATCGATGTGCTGGCGTTCACCGGGCATAAATCGCTCATGGGCTCGACCGGGATCGGCGGGTTATGTGTCCGCAAACGTGTCGATATCAGGCATACTCGATCCGGCGGGACCGGGGTGCGTTCGGCCTATCCGTATCATCTCGATGAGTATCCTTTCCGGATGGAATACGGGACGCCCAACGTGATGGGAATCGCCTCGCTCTGGGCGGGCCAGGAATGGATCGAGGAGCAGGGCGGTGTCGGGAAAATCTATGAAAAAGAGATGCGGCTGGTTACAAAACTGGTGACCGGATTCAAAAATATCGGGGGCGTGATTGCTTACTGCTGTAACAGCCTGGATAACCACCTGGCCACAGTAACCATAAACATCGAGGGGATGGAGGCCGGTGATGTCGGGATTATGCTCGATGTCGATTTCAATATTGCCACCCGAACCGGCCTGCACTGTGCCCCGCTGGTCCATCAGCAGCTCGGGATTGTCGATATTCACGGCGGTGTCCGGTTTGCGGTGGGGCCGTTTAACACCGAGGAGCATATCGACCAAGCGATTACCGCGATTGAGGAGATTTCGGTTCGCGCCCGCAAAAACAGTATCGCCCGGACGTAGGAAAGCGAAGTGATAGTATTCCGAAACTGGAGAATCGCAATGTTACGGTTAACAGGTGATCAGGGTTTGCCGGATTGAAAGGTACTATTATGAGTCGATATGGGAGTTACGAAGATCAACCGATTCTGGCCGAGCTCTATGACTATGTACCGGGATACAGAAGCCGCCCGGATATTGATTTTTTTGTTCGTTGCTGTATGGAATCCGGCGGTGATATAATTGAACTTGGGTCCGGAACCGGACGGATTTTAATTCCGGTGGCTGAAGCCGGATGTCAAATAACCGGTGTTGATCTGTCGGAGTTCATGCTGAGCAGGTGCCGGGAGAAACTTGAAAAATGCCCAGATGAAATAAAAAACAGAATTCGGTTAATTCAGGGAAATATCATCTCAATCGATCTTGACCGGAAATTCGATCTGGCCATCATGCCGTTCCGGGTTTTTCAGCATCTGGTTACGGTCGAGGAGCAACTGGCCTGTCTGAAAAATATCAACCGTCATTTGAACGGAGACGATCGTCTGGTGTTCGATGTTTTCCAGACGGACCTGAAGAGGATCAATAATCCGGCTTTCATGAATGAAATGGAAGATTTCTCCGATATCGATCTGCCCGATGGCCGTCGTCTTCGACGAAATCACCGAGTAGCCGCTTTTCATCCTGAAGAACAGGTCAATGAAGTCGAACTGATTTATTATCTCACCGATTCCAAGGGGGAAACCTCCCGGATAGTGCAGGCCTTTCCATTTCGATATTTTTTCCGTTATGAGATGGAGCATTTGCTGGCCAGGGCAGGATTTAAAATTCTCGAAGTCTTCGGTGATTTCGATCGCTCACCATTGAGCGGTCATTCGCCCGAGATGATATTCGTCACAGAAAAAACATAACCGTTCTGACAAATCAGGTTTTACGGGCAGACCGGATCCGGACCGCTCCGATAGATATAATTTATCAGATAGGTGGCGTCCAGAATATTAACTCCTCCGGAGTTGTTGACATCTCCGGATTCCTCCGGAACGGGAGAGGAACCGTCTCTGTACAGATAATTGATCAGACAGGTAACATCCAGTATATTAACCGAGCCGCTGTTGTTGGGGTCACCGCAGATAAAGGCCACCGTAAAATGATAGGTAGTAAGGGGAGCGATGACCGGATCGGAAGCAGTGCCGCCGGTATCATTGACCGCCGTAACATAGTAGGCAATATCGATTCCGGCGGGAAGGGGGGGGACGGTAGCGGTATAAACCGAATCGTTGGGAAAGCCGCCGGTTGTGGTCATAGTAAAAGCATGAAAACCATCCCCGGTATCAATATATAATTCCACCTGAGCAATTGCGATTTCGCAGGTTATCATGGCAGAGAAGGTGACCGGATCGAGTCGTTCGGGGTTTTCCGGGATATGATTGGTTCCATACAGGCTTAAGGGATAAATCTCGATCGGAGCTCCCGGCGTAAGATCGTGGCCGGCCAATCCGGGGAAATCAGGAGCGTAGCGGTAACACCGGAAAACATCATTGATTTCCTGTTGAAGCAAATCACCCTGGGTGGCGATTCCATTGGCCGTAACCGGGTTAATATATTCCCAGACAATATCACCGTCCGGGGTGACCTCAAAAAAGCGGCCCTGGACTCCGGAACAAATAAGGGTGTTGCCATTGGCAAAACGTTGGGAACCTGAAATCCTCCGGGCCAGAAAACTGGATGGCGGGCCGGCCTTGTATTTCCAGACAGCGCTATCGGGACCGAAATATTCCCCGGGATCGGGAAGGGTGTAATTGCCGCTTTCATCAACCGGAGTGATAATTTCATCCACTGTGGAATAGTTACCGTCGAGTCGTCCGGTACCGTTATTGAAAATCATAATATGGCCTTCGCCCGGAAGACCGGGCGCGATCCAGTGGGCGTCATGTTGCTTGAATAACCGCTTATCGTTGATATTACCGGCCCGATATGTTGCCGGATTTCCCCAGCGATAGAGAATATCGCCTCCCCGTCCCCGATTGCCGCCCGTGTGACCGGCGGCTTCGGCAGTGGTGGTACCATGATCTATTATCCAGAATTCATCGAAGCTTCTGCTATTTATAATGATCTGATCCAGATCGGCATTATACTGCACCGAATTGGCATGAATCCAATCGGCTCGATTGGCCAGAATGTAGTTTATGTCAACCAGTTCGGGATGATTGGCGACCACCCCGAAATTATCTTTGGTGGAATCGAAATCCTGAACGAGATGATCCCAGAGATGCCACTCCCAGACAATATTGCCGGAATTTACGCCGGTATGCTGAATTTCTACGACATGTTCCGGCAATAGCGTGTCATTGGCAAGTAAGGCAGGATTTCTCCCGGCATTGACAGCTTCCTCGAAAGTCTTTTTTTCCCAGGCCAGAACCAGGACATTGCCATTAGGAAGATATTCGACATCGTGATGCTGAAGATGGTCATCACCGTAATATTCATATTCCCATAAAATATTTCCGTCCCAATCAATCATCTGGAATCCGCCTCCGGCCCCGCCGGTTCCGATGAGATGCATGGTCCGAAGAAGGTTGCCATTTTCAAGAAGATAACAGGATAGCCCGGGGGTATGATCGTTATGCCATTCATGGACCAGCCGTCCGTAATTATCGATCAAATAGGTACTGGATGAAGAAATGGGAGTGAAAAGCGTATATCCCAAAAAAGAAGCGGAATCGCAGGTAAGCAATCCAACGGTCTGATCCAGGGATAGAGCCGGCGAAATAATCGCTGAAAAAAACAAAAGAATAAAAATAACGGTCTTTTGGGCGGGAAGCCTGTGGGTGTGCATTTTTCTCTCTCTTCTGCAGTTATTGCGGTTAGTACAGCTTTAAATATAAGCCAATATCGGTAAAAGTCAAGTAATTATGATTACCTGCGCGGGTTATCGGATAAAACAGCGATATCCAGACGCGGCCCTTCATATCCCTCCGTGAATTTATTATTTTCCCCAAATATTATTTTTGATATTGATTTTTGGCCGGATTAGATAATAATACCCGGACGATAGATGCGGAGTCGGATTATTTACCCATCGGTGATGGAGGAAAGAATTGTCGTCTGTTTTGCGGGTTATCGCCACCATCTTAATCGGGATGGCTATCTTTATCGGATTGCCTCTTCTGGGCTGGGGTATCGATGATTTCCGCGGTTTTATAGGCCAACCGGCCCGTCTGACATACCTGGTTTTGGTCTTTCTGATGAATGCCATTATTGCTATCAGGATTCCCGAGGTCGGGCATGATCGTAGTAAAGGTGTGAAGATGATTCGCCGCCAGAAATTGGCAGTTCTTCTGCTTCAGATTATCAATCTTTCCCTTGTTATCGTTGCGCCCTATGGCGACCGACGTGACCTGGCCGTGTTTGGTGACCATGAAATAATCCGTTATTTCGGATTGGTATTGTATCTCCTGGGGATTATCGGAATGCACTGGGCGGAGATGGCTCTGGGAAAGCAGTTTAATATCCAGGTATCGATTATCGAGGGGCACCGGCTGTTAACCGATGGCCCTTACAAATATCTTCGTCATCCGAGGTACTCAAGCATAATTATATTTATCACCGGCATTTCTCTTGTTTTCCGCTCCTGGCTGGCGCTTATTCTGGCGGCGGCAACCGCTTTGGTTCTTTTATGGCGTATTCATGATGAGGAAAAGCTGATGTCTCAGCAATTCGGAGACGAATGGCAGTCATACATCAGGAAAACATGGCGTCTTATCCCGTTTATATATTGACCGGCCATTTATATGTATGCGTTTATTCGTAGGCGCACATTTCCGGCGCAATCCGATTAAATTAATGAGTAATTCCGCCGGGAATGATCATAGAATATAGTCTCAGTATGCCGGGAGTCTATCGCTTCTCATAATTAAAATAAATAGGATCGGTATTATAGATTTTTTGTTTTTTTAATTTAAAATATTTATATTAAGCTGGGAGTTAACAATACTAACCTTCACCGTGGGAGGATCACATGAAACAATTCATTGGGCTGATTCTGGCCATCATGGCGTTGCTGCTGGTCTTTGGATGCAGCAGTACGCCCCCCACTCAGCCGACCTCCAATGTCGGCGTCGATCATTCGATTGCCCTGGTTGAAAGGCCTCAATTTATTGAGACCCGTCCGCCTGAGGTGATCGCGAATTTCACCGTCGATTTAAAAAATGTTCCGACGGCTGTAATGGAGAAAAAACCGCCGCCGCAACCGCCGCCTGACACAACTTCCGGAGATCCCAATCCGAACCCGGCTCATAAGTATGCCTATATTGTCGGAATATCCAATTATGAGGGGACGGCCAATGATCTCCAGTATTGCGATGATGATGCCCAGGCCATGAAATCATGGCTGCAATCGGAAGGCTTCACCTGTCGGATGGATCTCGATTTGAACGCCACCGCGGCTAATATCACTGCCGGTTTGCAGTGGCTGATCGACAACACCGATCCGGGTGATGAAGCGGCTTTCTGTTATTCCGGGCACGGTGCCAGATCCACAGCCGGATCGGCCATTATCTCGGCCGATCTGTACTATGTGACTCATGGATACGTGATGTCGTATTTTAATGCCATTGATTGCACCAAAAAGCTGGCGACACTCGATGCCTGTGTGATCGGCGATTTTCATTCCGATGTGGTCAATGGGACTTTCATGGCTACCGCTTCAAATCGTAAGTACTCTTACGATGCCCCAACCCTCGGTCACGGCGCCTGGACTTATTACTGGCTCGATGGAGTTGAGGATGCCAATCTGATTTACGCCGAGGATGCCGCTCCTTATGCTGAAGATGGTATGAAAGCCTGGGCCGCCGTTTATCGCCTGAGAGTGGATCCCAAGCATACTGACAGCTATACCGGCGAGATGGATATGTAATCAGTTGTCAAAGCGGCCATTTAGCATTAAAAAGGGCCCCGTAATTACGGGGCCTTTTTAATGCCTGTGACAGATTGGATATTATTTTATCTCCAGAGTCATGGGATCGCGCAGGGGGATGATGGCAATCTCGCCGAAATCGGAAAATTTCTCGACATGTTTATCCGATCCCTTCTCAACCGCGTCCGGATCACCGACCACCAGAAAAACCAGTTTCTCCGGATGTAAGTATTTTTGCGCCGCGGCCAGAACATCATCGGCCGTTACCGCTTCCATATTTTTGGTATAATTCTGCCAGTAATCATCCGGGCGATCGGTATAATCATCATCGGCAAAGGTCCTGACGATATCTCTTTTGGTACCGAAGGGATTGACAATATTGCTGATAAATCCGGCCTTGGAATTTTCGACTATTTCCGGTTCGCATTTTTCGGCACGAATACGCCTGATTTCGCTCACGATAAGTCCGGTTCCGAAGGCGGCTGTTTCATGTTTGGTCTGGAACCAGGCCCGGAATGTTCCGGGATAAAGGACCGGAAAATCGAAGGCGCTGCCGGTGTTATAAGCCAGACCCTCATCGGATCGAACCCGGCGGGTGATGCGGGAGGTGAAGCCGCCGCCGCCGAGAATATCATTCATCACCATCAAGGCGTATTGATCCGGGATATCCCGTTTGACACCAAGATGCCCTATCCGAATACGCGATTGGTTGATATCATCTTTCCGGATCATATAGACCCCCGGTTTTGGATCGGGAATTTGATCGGAAATAACCGGAAGATCGAGTTTTTGGTCCGGCCAGCCGCCGAACATATTATCGAGTTTGGTTAAAATATCCTCGGCTTTAAAATCGCCCGAAACGGCAAAAATAAAGTTTTTCGGGAAGAAATATTTCCTGTAAAAGGCAATCAGATCCTCACGGGTGATTGAATTGAGCGATTGCTCCGTGCGCCGGAAAGGAGTGGTACAGGGATGATTGCCGTACATCAGGAAACTCCACTCGCGCGATTCGATCGATGCGGTCGAGGCATTACGCTGCTCCAGATCCGAGAGTAAATCCGCCCGGTACCGGTCAAGTGCGGCCTGATCGAAAACCGGCGCGTTAAGAATTTTGTTCAACAGAGCCAGACCTTCATCCATATCTTTCGACAGGCAGAAAAGACTGATTATTCCCCGGGTATCATCGATGTTGATATTTATTTCGCCCGCCAGATAAGCCAGCCGCTCGTCGATCTCTTTGGCGGTCATTCCCCTGACGCCCCCGTTGCGCATCAGATAACCGGTCATGTCGGCCAATCCGGCCTTCTCCACCGGTTCATAAATCGATCCGGTCCGAACCATGATGGTCAGGTCGAATGTCGGAACTTCGGGATTCTCCGCGGCATAGGCGACCGCGCCGCATTTCAGTTGATGCCGATAATCGGCCGGTTTCGGCGGCTGATAATTTAATTCCTTGAATTTGAGTTTGTCGGGATGATCGACAATATCCCCGGCCTGACTCGATGATCCGGCGATTAACAGGGCGGCTATCGTTAAAAGCATCGCCAGCGCCGCGGGCCGGCCAAACGGTATGATGAATAATTTGATCATGTTCATATTTCCTCCGGCTAATGCCTTATTTCTCCTCGGCGGCTTTAAGTTCCTTGAGGTGTTCCCCGGCGATTTTCAATAATTTTTCCACACTTGCCTTTTCATCGGGGTCTTCAACCTGGTCGAGTCGCGATGACACCATACCCATAACCTGCTCCAGTCGGGCCGGGTCGTTGATAGATTTAATCATCTGCACCATCTGCGTAAATTGAGGATCCTCGCCGCCTTCCTCCGATCCGCTTTCAGTCTTGCTGTTGATAATCAGAACATTACGCTGGTCCCGGGTGAAATATTTTTCCGCCACGCGCAGGACATCTCCAGCCGTTACCAGATCGCATTTCTTTGGATTATTATTGGCCTCGGTCCAGTCTCCCATGGCGGCATTCTGGCCAAGGAAAAACAGGATGCCGATCCCGGACATGATATCCATAAACCGGATTTTTTGAACCCGAAGCTGGTTTTTCACTTTCTGTAATTCATCCTCGGGAACCGGATTCTTCTTCAAATCCTCGATCACCTCGTAAATAGCTTCTTCGAGCTGCTCGGCCTTGGCTCCCGAAATACCCTCAGTGCTGATCTGGAAAGCCCCGGCATATTTTTTGGAATCCTGACCGGCATCGACCGCCAGACCGCCCCCCGGCATCATCCGGGGACCGCCGCCGCCGGAGCTTTTGGCCAATCCCTTTTCCTCGACCAGTTTTTTATACAGCCGACCGGTTTTACCGCTCATGATCCCGGCCATAACTTCCAGGGGATAGCTGTCGGGGTGTTTCCAAGCCACGGTATGGTACCAGATTTGAACCTGCGGACTGGTTTCGGCCTCGGCAATCATCCTTTTTTCACCGTACTGCTTCTCTTCAAGCGTCACCACTTCCGGCGGCTCTTTCTTTCCGCGGGGAATCCGCTCGAAATATTTCCTGACCATTTTTATCAATTCATCCGGATTCAAATCCCCGACCAGAAGCATGGTCAGGTTATTCGGGGCATAATAGGTATTATAGTAATTTAAAGCTTGTTCCCGGGTTATACAATCCAAGTCCGACGGCCATCCGATGACATCCCAATGATAGGACGATGATTTCCAGAACATGGCCCGGAAATCCTCCTCGATCAATCCGGTCGGTGTGGATTCAATCCCAAGGCGACGTTCCTCGCGAACCACATCGCGCTCGGAATAAAACTCCCGGAAAACCGGGTGGCTGAAACGATCGGATTCCAGCCACATAAACAGCTCGATTTTGTTTTTCGGCAGACGCACAAAATACCCGGTCATATCATCCGCGGTAAAGGCGTTCAGGAAAAATCCTCCGTTTTTGCTGTAGATTTCGTCAAGCTGATCCTTGATAATCAACTGACGTTGTTCCAGTATCAGGCTGTCGAAGACCGTTTCGATTTCTTTATAACGCGGTGTCTTAGCCTCAGGATCATACATATCGCTGATTTCTCCGCGACGGAGTTCCTCGCGCATAATCCCCTGTTCGACGCGCATTAAAGCCCGGAGCGAATCGAGTTGAGCCATGATTTCCCTGTCACGGACTATATCTTTGGTCCCGATCGTTTCGGTGCCCTTGAACATCATATGCTCGAACAGATGCGAGATACCGGTTATGCCGGTTATTTCGTTGGCCGAACCGACGCGCGCCATGATGGCGGCCATAATGGTCGGGGATTCGTGCCTCTCCACCATTAAAACCTGCATACCGTTATCAAGCCGGTATTCCTTTGCCTCGATATTCTGCGCGGTGGCAGGTGCCGCCGCCGTAAGAACCAGCATGGCACAGACCAAAATCGCATACTGTATGCGTCTATTCATGAGCCGCTCCTTGGATATGTTTGATAAATGAATGGATCATTGTTTTCCTTCCGGGTTATAAAAAAACAAATATAGCCAATATCGGCCTGATTATCAAGCTCTAAGTGAGTTCATAACTTAAACAAAAAAAACCTTATTGCACACACAAGGCATTGTACCACTATAAGTTGTCAATCCATCAGAGCGTGCAGACTAAAAACGGCTATTTTGGTCGAAATTAGGATCGGGAAATAAGTCCGGGTCGGGGGAGAAGGGAAATTGCGCTATTGAAATCAGCCGATTATTGCCGGCGGAATCATTTCGAATTATTCGTTAAATATCCAGTGGATAATCGAATTATTCTGCTCTTTTTGCGCGGTACTCGTTTTCGAGCATGGAATAAAAGTGAAGATCGGTGAATTTCCGGCAATTATTACGGCCTGGCGAAAAATCCCTTCCCGGGAAAACCCGGCTTTTTCCAGCAGCCCCTCCGAGCGCTGATTCCCATCCGCTACAACCGCGGTGACCCGGTGGAGTCGGAGGAGTTCGAAACAGCACCGAAGCATACCTTTAAGCACTTCGCCGCCGAAACCGTTCCCCAGCAGTGGGGTTTTCCGATAATAATACCGATTTCACCTTTCAGGTTTATCAGGTCAACACCCTCGGCAATGCAGTAGCCAATCAAGTCATCGCCTTCGTATATTCCCTGGAGCAGGTTGGCGGGATTACCTTTTACCCGGCGAAACCATTGCACGGCTTCATCGACGGTTTTGATTCGATTGGAAATATATTGATTGACCTCGAGGTCGTTGCGCCAGAGAACGACCGCCTCAAGATCGTTTTCGGTCATATCACGGACTACCACCATATATAACGACCTTATTTTATTATTGGTAAAATGTCAATAAAATTGCCGAGAATGAATAGTTGTTCGAGTTGGAATGAAAGCGGGTCAACATGAATAAGCATTTAAGCGGATTTGAAGAAATAAAAGCCGGGCTTTTTTTAATTTCAAATTTCAGGTATTGGCTTCCTGATCTCGAATAAATCCGGCCAATATTTTGATTTCCCGCCCGGTAAAAATGGTATTATCTTTATATTGGGCCTGTGAATATTGCCGTTTTTGGGGAAGAATGTTGAAGATAACTGAATATTGGGCGGGTAATCGGTTCCTGGTAAAAAACATTATTATATTACCTGTGCTTTTAGTTCTGATATTTTCCGCCTCCTGCCGCGAAATCCAAAATGAACTCGATCACTATCTTGTGGCGGCCAATGAATTGTGGGGATTCGAGGGAACCGCACTGGTGGCGGTCAGGGGCAGGATAATTCTTTGCAAGGGCTATGGCCTGGCCAATAAGGAAATGGGTATTCCCAATACACCCCAGACCAGGTTTTATATGGGTTCTATCACCAAGCAATTCACCGCGGCCGCGATATTAAAACTCCAGGAACAGGGATTGCTTGATATAAATGACCCCATAACCAAATATCTTCCGGAATACCCCCGGCCCAGCGGAGATAAAGTCAAACTGCGACATCTTCTATCTCATTCCTCGGGAATCCCCAATTACACCGATGATCCCCGGATTGTCCTCAAACGAACCATGCGCATGACACCCGAGGAATTGATAAGGTCATTTCAATACAAAGCGCTCGAATTCGAACCGGGAACGGAATTCAGATACAGTAATTCCAATTATATTATTCTGGGCGTTATCATAGAAAGAGTCTCCGGTCAGTCATATGAAGCCTACCTGCACCACAATATTTTGCACTTGGCCGGTATGAAGAACACCGGATATGCCCGGCGCGAGGCCGGAATCCCCGATCGGGCCGATGGGTATACCCAGGAGGAACCGGGCCAACTGGTCGATGCTGTTCCGGTGGATCATTCCATTCTTTATTCGGCGGGGGCCCTTTATTCCACCGTCGAGGATATATTTTTGTGGGACCGGGCGCTTTATGGCAATTCCATTCTCAGCCGCCAATCGGTTGAGGCTATGATGACACCCAATCTCGGGAATTACGGTTTTGGCTGGATGCTGGAAAATAAATATGGGCGCCGGCATGCCTATCACGGCGGTTTTCTGGATGGTTTCAATTCGATTTACAGCCGCTGGCCGGATGATCATCTGTGCATTGTCGTTTTCAGCAATGATGACGAGGCCCCGGTAAAAAAGATGGCCATGGGACTGGCCGCGATTGTTTTCGGGAAGCCTTATGTAAAACCGATACGAAAAACACCGCGAGTCATCGATCCCCGCCGTCTTCATGAATACGCGGGGGCCTATCAGGTCGATTCCGGCCTGTACCGTTATGTCATTGTTGACAACGATTCGCTTTACACCAATCTGCGCCTTGAACCACGCCAGCTTCTCTATCCCCAGGCGGTTGATACCTTCTTTTTCGCTTCCGACAATACCAGATTGATGGCCTTTGGAAAAGATGATTCCGGACGTGTCGATGAGCTTGGTGTGATTGACGAGGGGATAATATATCCTGCAAAGAAGATGTTAATTGATAGTCTCGGTATGGGGGAACTTCCTGTTATTCCTACGGTACTGCCTTATGAAGAACTGGTGCAATTGACCGGAATATACTGGCTGGAGTCCTATACCGATGAAAATAATATTAAATTCACTCTGGTCATTGCCCAGAAAGAAGGCAAGCTATTCGCCTCGATCGGCCGATCGGAGCCAATCGAATTAACGGCTCTTTCTGAAAACGAATTCATCTATCCGGCTTCCGAATTTCGGATTACTTTTATCATAAACGGCGATGGCAACGCCCCCGGGTGTATTATAGAAATGGGTGATGCGGAAATCCGCGGTGAAAAGATCAGATAACTTAATATCCCCTGATATTCCTTGGGGATTTCGATTCTGCCGTCTGGATATGCAGAGAACGATATTCTTTTTCAGAATCAGCAGTTTATCACAATCCAGATTATTAGATCTCGGCGTAGTGACAATTCGGTCGTTAGTGAACCGATATTGTTGGAAGAAAATTAGATTATTGTTGGCCGCCATACGTCTGGCGGTGATATCCTACGCCTCGATTGGCAGTTCTTAATTGAATTATTCCATTCCATCAGGAGGCCGCGTTTAATGATACAAGTACGAGTTCCAGGAGAAGTTCCATTGGCATTTGGCCGACTCGGGAATCCGCCATGTCTATATAAAGCCTCAGATTCCGAGGCTCAATGGAAAGGTAGAACACTCCCACGATACTGATGAGGGATCGACATGACCAAGGTGATGACGGAGAGTGACTGGGCTTGTTTGGTGTTGGTGCTGGATTGGTACACCAAGCAGATCGTAAGGTATCACTGCGGGGCTCGGGCGACCTTGCGCGACTGGCTGACAGCTTTGAATCAGGGACCGAACAAACATTTTCCGGAGGGTGTTCGTGATCGGGGTTTGCACCTGATGTCGGATAACGGCAGCCAACCGACCTCGGAGAAGTTCATGCGTGCCTGTTCCCTGTTGGATGTTCACCAGGCCTTCACCAGCTACAACAATCCCAAAGGGAACGCTGACACGGAGCGGCTGATGCGGACGATCAAGGAAGAATTGATCTGGCTACGGGAGTGGCGGAATCCATACGATCTATCAGCGGCAATCGGCAGTTGGATTGAGTAGTATAATGAGAGTTATTTGCATTCGGCCCTGGGATACCGGACGCCGAATCAGATGGCAGAAACCTATAACTTGACCACAAGGACTCTCTTAGAAATTGCTTGCTAAATGGGGTGCATTACACCACAACATAATAGGTCATAGCACCAGATTTACCCTTCTTGTAATGTATACTTGCCATATATCTCCGTTAGAAATCCGTTAGAAAATATAATAAGCGGAGAAGTATTTGTTAATAAATTATTTCATTGTAAATGGATAGTTGATTAGGAAATGTGCTTCCCGAGACATAGTTTACACTTTATTCCGGGCACATGGTTTACACTTTTTATATACGCATTTTATATTACGTTGTCCAGTT